>NZ_JBFXGG010000045.1:0-24944 GCF_050178255.1 Desulfococcus sp.
TTTTCGACTTTCACAGGTCGGTGCCGATTTCATAGGCCGGTGCCGGGAGGATGCGGCCCGCGCCCCACGCGGGTTCATTCAAGTGCCGCTGAAGGGGCGCGGGCCGCATCCTCCCGGCACCTCTCCGGTCACTACATGAAAGTCGAATGTTGAATCCATAACATATAAGTATAGCATAACATGCCGAATATGTACAAAATGAAAATTGACGTTCTGCAAGGCCCGACAGCGCCCCGCGCCCCTGCCGGCCGCCGTCGGCTCCGGAATCGATCCTTTTGCGGGCCGCCCTGGAATTCGGCCCGGAAATTGAGATTGACAAGCCCGGAAATTTCTTGCAATAAAGCATAGGTATTGCAAGACGGCTTCAACCGCCGGACAATACAGCTCACCGCGATGCGCTTTCAACGACCATCGGGCGGCAAAAGCCGTCGACGCCGAACCATCGGCAGCCCCAGACCCATAAGCGGCTTTACACAACACAAAACGGTTTCAAAGGAGAAGAGAGGACGTGATGAAAAAATCAGCTCTAGGCGTCATGATCGTTATGGGGTGTATTTTGACGTTTGGCGGCAACGTATCGGCTCAGGGCCCCACCCTGGACCAGATCAAGCGCGTCGCCGAGAAAGGCCATCCCGTCGCTCAATACAAGATGGCCACCATCTATTTCAACGGCAACGGCGTCCCCAAAAACAATGCCGAGGCCCTCACCTGGTATCTCCGGGCCGCCGACCAGGGCTACACCATCGCCGAGTACAACCTCGGGGTGATCTACCAGAGCGGCAACGGGGCGCCCAAGGATTACGTCAAGGCCCTCGAATGGTACCGCAGGGCCGCCGACAAGGGGTATGCCGGCGCCCAGAACAAACTGGGGATGATGTACGAAAACGGGGAAGGCGTCCCCAGGAATTACGCCGAGGCCATGAAGTGGTATCAAAAGGCCGCGGCCCAGGGGTATCCCGGCGCCCAGTATAACCTGGCCTTGATGCACTACAACGGCTGCGGCGTTCCCAAAGACTACGTCAACGCCTATGTCTGGTGCTCCCTGGCCGCCGCCAACGGCCACGTTGCGGGAAAACACTATCTGACGCTCATCGAGTCGAAGATGAAGCCCGCCCAGATCAAACAAGCCCAGCTCGAGGCGGCCGGGCGACATCTGAAGGCCAAGAAATCCTGAACCCGCCACCGCTTTCGTTGCCGCTCCCCCGACCTGACGGCGGGATCCGCCGGCCCCGGGGCCGCGTTCCGGGGAGCGCCGAAGGCCGGTGCCCGGTTTCAGGGAATCAGTCCCGACCGTTGCGAACAGTGTCGTCCCGCCCCTCGCACGCCCGATGACGCCTTCAATTTATTCTTGATTATCGTATCATATCGCCGTAAAACGAATTCACGGCACAGGCCGGCGAATCGTCGGACGAACGCCTGCGACAGGATCGGCGAGAAGCCGATCCGCCACTGCGGGCCGCCGTTTCCGTTACCGGGAGATCCCCGGCAGGGGTGAACTGCGCTTGAAGTTTTGCGATGTTTATCATATGATGCATTTTTTGGAAAAAGCGCTTTATTCGAAGGGCGGCGGGATGTCCGGAGCCTGGAAATATCGCCGATCCCCGACGGGTCTTCCAGACCGGGGAGAGCGTTTTCTCCGAAAACAGATTCCATTTGTTTTAAGATCATCATTATAGGTTTGACAATTTTCCAAGAAAAAGGCATGTTCCCATATGATGCCATAATCGGATATTGAACAGATGAAGGATATCCTCCGCCAAGGGATATCCCGTCCGGACGGCGTCATTAGGGGATGGAAAGGGGCCTGTGGCGATTAGGTTTACACAGGCGGCGAATGTGATGAACCTTGCATCGACGGAGGGGGGTGATCGGAAGGCGATTTTTTACGACATTCAAGGACGGAAGCAACTGATTATCAATGTTAAGGAGGAAAGAGATGAAAAAAATTATTATTATGGTTATGTGTTTCACTATAGCGCTGGCCGCGAGTCTGCCCGTGTCAGCCATTGAATTGAGCCCCGACGCGGCCAACATCCCGTCGGTCTATGCCGAGGTCAGAGACGGAGAGATTGTTTACAGGAACAGCCCCACCGCCTATTCTCCGGATACCTTCGATGCGATCCTTACCGCCTACGGTCTCGAGCTGACGCCGGAAGCCGCCGCGAACGTTCCGGCAAGCTACGCCAGGGTTGTCGACGGCACCATCGTCTTCGGCGAAAAGCCCATGGCCTACACCCCCGAAGACTATCACAGAATCTTCACGGCCTACGGCCTGGTGCTTTCCCCCGAGGATGCAACGCTGATCCAGGGACCGGTGAATTACGCCAAGACCGTCGACGGTGAAGTCGTTCTCGGCAAGACCTCCACCGCCTACAGCGCTATGGGGCTGAGCCAGATCCTGGCCGCCTACCAGCTGCCCATGGCACCGGAGGAGGTCGTGGTGGTCGAAGAGGTCGAGTGTGTCGACGCTGACGGCGACGGCGTGTGCGACGATGTCGACGCCTGCCCCGGCACCCCCAAGGGCGTTCAGGTCGACGAAAGAGGCTGCTGGGTTCTGGACCAGAACTGTCTGTTCGACTTTGACAAGGCCGTGGTCAAGCCCGAATTCTATTCACTCCTGGACGGCATCGTGAAGGTCATGAACGACAATCCCACCCTGACCCTCGAACTCGAAGGCCATGCCGACGCCATCGGTACCAACCGTTACAACCAGGGCCTTTCCGAGCGACGGGCCAACGCGGTCAAGGCCTACCTCGTTGAGAAGGGCATGATCGACCCGACCCGCATTACCGCCATCGGATACGGCGAGGAAAAACCCATCGCCACCAATGAAACCGCGGACGGTCGCCGGCTGAACCGCCGGGTTGAACTGAAACCCATCTGGTAATTCGATCCCGATCCGATCGACTGAACGAAAAACCTCCCCTTGACGCCCACGGCGTTGGGGGGAGGTTTTGTTTTAAACCCTGATCACCCTCCTCACCTATTCCCCGGGCCGAAAGCTCCAAATCGTAACCGAACCTCTCTGTAATTGTCGACGATATAGGCCAGCAGCGCCCGGATGAACACGATTGCACCCGCCATCTCGAGACTCTCCTCGACGGTGGCCAGCATGCTGTAGGTCAAATTGTACATCCCGTTCACGTCGGCGTATCGGCCGGTGATCAATTCGACACCGACGGCCCCACCGATGTAGAGGGTCCCCGCCAGCAAAAAATTGCGCCGCGTTTTCGCCGGAAGATGCAACAGGAACTTCGAAAAGTACAAGCCGAGAACGAGGACAAGTGCAATGCCGGGAATGACCCAGGGAAAATAGAAAATGCCGAGATTTTCCACGCCCAGCAGCCGGTACATCGGTTTCATCAGTCTCTCATGAAATTGCCATCCCTCATCAGCCGCCATGCACAGGAACCCCAATGAAAGGAGCGCCCAGTCCGACACGGCAGAACCGGCTCGCCGCCTTTCAACCAGGGTGATTGCCAAAAGCAGCAGTGATGCGAACAGCAACAGCAGCGTGGAGAAAATGGTTGGAAAATTCCTCTCGGCGTCGATGTAAAAGAGCTGGATGAGCGTGTCAATATGGTCAGGCCCGGTCAGGTACAACGACAACTGGCCGACGATGCTGGCCAGAACCAGGAAAAAGGCCATTGCCCCAAGTAGACGGACAATACCAGACGGATTGAGCGTGATTTGATTGAAGGCCATTACAGTGTCGCTTGTTTCCTTGTAACCGTTAAATTTCGCGGACAAAGGGGGCAAAAGACTGAAGGCTGAAGACTGAAGGGGTGCGCCCGCAACAACCGGAGCGCTTATTCCCCCCACCCCATAGCCTTCAGCCTTCACCTTCAGTCTCTACCCTAACAAAAACCGAACCAGAAGCCCCCTTAACCCCTTAACCCCTTAATCACATAATCACATAATCACATAATCACATAATCACTTAATCACTTAATCACTTAATCACTTAAAACCTTAAAACCTTAAAACCTTAAAACTCTGAAACTCTGAAACTCTGAAACTCTAAAACTCTAAAACCCTAAAACCCTAAAACCCTAAAACCCTAAAACTCTATCCCCTTCCCCGTCATCCGGGTGCTGTAGCCCCCCAACGCCTTGACCCGGCGCTTGAATTCCGCCGACACGATGGTCTCCAGCAGGACCTTCATGGGGGGCCAGTCGAGGTAGATCTCGGGGATGATCAGGTCGTACTGCTCGGTCACCACCGGGATGAAATCGAGATGGAGGGCTTTGGCGGCGGCATAGATGCCCAGGCCGACGTCGGCGGCCCCGCTCAGGACCGCCGCGGCAACGGTCATGTGGGTGAACTCCTCGGTGTCGTACCCCGGGATCCCGGCCGGGTCGATCCCCAGTTGTCCCAGGCGATAGTCGAGAAGGATGCGGGTTCCCGACCCGCCCTGCCGGTTGATGAACCGGACATCCCCCCGCGCCAGATCGGCGATCTCCCGGATGCCTTTGGGGTTGCCCCGGGCCACCATCAGCCCCTGATCCCGGAGAACCAGGTTGACGATCCGCACCGGTGTATCCGGCAGAAACCGCTTGACATAGGAGACATTGTAGGAGCCGTCCCCGGTGTCCAGGAGGTGGGACCCCGCCAGGTGGCAGACGCCGCGCTTGAGGGCCAGGAGCCCGCCCGTGCTGCCCACATGGGTGGAGGAGAGGGTGACGGCGCCGTCATGACCGGCCCGGAGCTGATCGGCCAGCACGTCGAGGGTGTTGTCGTGGCTGCCCACGACCACGAGGGTGTTTTCCACGGCGGAAAGGGGTCTCAGCAGCTCGGCCGTCACCCGCTCGTGTTCCCGGATCCCTTCCACGGCATTGGGGATGCGGATGATGCCGTCGGCGTCGGTGATGGTGGTGATGCTCCCGGCGCCCCGGGGCAAAGCCGTGGCCACGATCCGGTCCCCCACCTTGCCCAGCTTGACCCGTACGAACTCCTCGACGCCGAGTTTCGAGGGAATCTTGCGGGTCGTCTCCACCGTCACCCTGGGCCTTTGGAGCTCGGGCACTCCCAGCATGCGGCAGATCAGGGGCCCCACGAACTGCTCGAAGGCGACGATCATGGAGACCGGATAACCGGGCATTCCGATCACCGGGGTCCCCTTGACCCGGCCGACGAGGATCGGCTTTCCCGGCATGATCGTCACACCGTGGATGAGCACCTCGCCCTGGGCGTCGATCACCGTCCGGGTGAAGTCCTCGGAGCCCGCGGAGGAGCCCCCCACGGTGAGGACGATATCGGCCCCTTCGTCGACGGCGTCGGAGACCGCCCGGGAGATGGCCGCGACGTCGTCTTTCAAAGGTTCCCGCCGGGACGGCGCACCGCCCCATTCCCGGATGAGACCGCAAAGCACGAAGCTGTTGGACTCCAGGACCTGTCCGGGCCGGACCGCTTCGATGGGCACGGTCCGCCAGTCCGTCAGCTCCGACCCGGTGGGCAGGATGGTGACGGCGGGCTTCTTCCGGACGGGCACCTGGAAGATACCACCGCCGATCAGTGCTCCGACGCAGTAAGGGGTGATCCTGTGCCCCCTGGGAAAGAGCAGCTCGGTGGCGACGATGTCCTCGCCCATCTTGCGGACGTACTGCCATGGAAAGGCCGGTGCCTCGATGGTGAGGGTCCGGTCGTCCACGGGGTTCAAATTCTCGATCATGATGACGGCGTCGGTCCCCTCGGGAAGCGGATTTCCGGTATTGACCCAGAAGGCGTCGGTGCCGATGGTGAGGGTCCTGGGCCGGGTTTCAGCCGCACCGAAGGTGTCGGCCGCCGCCACGGCGATCCCGTCCATGGCCGCCGCGTGGAAATTGGGGGAGGAGACCTTGGCGAAGACGGGTCCGGCGATCACGCGGCCGACGGCCGCATCGGGCGAAACGTGTTCCGTCGCCATGACGCCGAAACCGGAGAAGGCCTCGAAGAGCATTCGGCGGGCCTCGTCCAGGGTCCGCTTTTTCAGATAGACATTGCGATTGGCGTTCATGAGATCTCCCGAAGATGTTTTCCGGCGGGCTTCGCCGGTGTTTTTCCCCATGCCGGTCAGAGGGGCGTCACCTCAACCGGCGCATCCTTTTCCAGGCCTTCGACATCGCGGTCGATCCGCACGAGGCCGTCGGCTTTCACCATGGTGTGGATCAGGCCGGACTTCCCCAGCACCGGCGAAGCCCGCCATTCCCCCTGGTCCCGCGAAAGGCGGACCCGGACATAGTCGACCCGACCCTGGGCCGACGGGAGATTCCGGGTGATCCGGGCGGGAATGGTCCAGATCGTTTCCGATGCCTCCGAAAGTCCTGCGAGGTGGTGGATGAAGGGTCGGACGATCACCGTGAAGACCACCATGGCCGACGTGACGTGCCCCGGAAGCCCCCAGAAGGGCTTGCCGTCCACCCGGGCCAGGATGGTGGGCTTGCCCGGACTGATGGAGACGCCGTGGACCAGCACCTCGGATCGGGGCAGGGATGCGATGGTCTCGATGGTGAAATCCCGGGTCCCCACGGAGCTCCCGCCCGAAACCAGGACCATGTCCGATTCGGCCGAAGCCTGCCGACAGGTCGCCAGGAGGGCTTCGGGACGGTCCGGGACGATGCCGTAGATCTTCGGGATCCCACCGGCCCGCCGGACCCACCCGGCCAGGGAGTAGGTGTTGATGTCCCGGATCCGCCCCTGTGAGGGGACCTGGTGGATGGGAACGATCTCGTCACCGGTGGAGACGATGCCGACCACGGGCCGCCGGAAGACCCGGACCGTCTCCCGCCCCAGAGCCGAGAGCACCCCCATCTCCTGGGGCCGGATCCTTCGGCCGCGGTCCAGGACCGTCTCCCCGATCCGGAAGTCCTCACCCGCCTCCACGACGTTCTCCCCCGGGGCGACACTCTTGTAGACCTCGATCAGGGTATCGTCCAGACTCTCGGTCCGCTCGATCATGACGACGGCGTCGGCCCCCTCGGGAAGCATGCCCCCCGTCGAAATCCGGGACGCCTCCCCCGGGCCCACGGCAAACCCCGGCACCTCACCCATGCGGATGGTGCCCCTGACGGTGAGGCAGGCGGGCGCGCCGTCGGAGGCCCCGAAGGTGGCCCCGGCCCGCACCGCGTATCCGTCCATGGTGGCCCGCCGGAAATCGGGCAGGTCGATATCCGACACGATCGCCTCGGCCAGAATCCGGTCGAGGGTCTCGAGGACCGGCACCGTCTCCTCGCCCGCCGTCGGAAACCCGGCCCTGAGCGCCGTCACCGCTTCGATGTCCATGACCTTGAAAAAATCCTTCATCATCCCTCTCGTGCCGCATTGGCCCAACCCGGCCGCGGCGCCTTATTCGTCAAAGGTCAGTTCGTCGGGCCATTCCCGATCATGTCCGTCCATGGGCCCTTTTTTGCAGGCATCCACCACCACCCGGCAGCCGCGGCGGACCATGTCCCGCCCGGGATCGACGTTGTTGAAGATCTTCCAGAGCATGAGGGACCCGTCAAAAAGATCGATGCCGGGGTCGAAGAGCACGACGATGTTGAAGGCCGCAAGCTCGGGCCGATCCAGGATGTCGGCTGCAAAGGCCTTCCCGCCCCGATCGGCGGATTTGACCGCCGACACGGCCAGGATCCGGTTCAGGACCGCATCCTTCGACCGCTCCGGAAACAGCGCCCGGACGCCCGCCACCCCCGGGATGTTCATGGCCGCCTCCCGGGCCCGCGCCGCATGGTCCGCCGTCGGGATCGCGGCTCCGCGGGATTGCCGGGGCGGTTCTCCCGGAAACCGCGCCGTCAGGTCGAGGCCGATCTTGTTGCCGAAATTGGGAAAGGGCGAGGAATGGTCCAGCACGTCCAGCACCCCCTGGGTCAGGGTGATGTCGGTGGTGATGTCAAGCCGGGTCAGGAGGGCGTCGATGATCCCGGCCGGGTTGGTGAGGTCGACGCTCCGGTCCGTCACGATGATGGCCTTGCAGAAGCTCATCTGCCCCTGGCCCCAGAGTCCGCTCATGATCTTCTGGGCATGGCCGGGGTATTCCTTGTCGAGGGCGACCACCACGATGTTGTGGAAGACCCCCTCCCAGGGGAGCCAGTAGTCGACAATCTCGGGGAAGACCGTCTGGAGCATGGGCAGGAACATCCGCTCCGTGGCCTTGGCCAGGTAACAGTCCTCCATGGGGGGCCGCCCCACCAGGGTGGCGTTGTAGATGGGATTCCGGCGGTGGGTGACGGCGGTGACGTGGAAGACGGGGTAGAGGTCCGCCAGGGAATAGTAGCCCGTGTGGTCCCCGAAGGGCCCTTCCATCCGGCGCTCCTCGGGGTCGACATACCCCTCCAGGACGAATTCGGCCTCGGCCGGCACCATGAGGTCGACGGTGACGCACGGGGCCATGACCACCGGACGCTTGCGAATGAACCCGGCCAGCATCATCTCGTCCACCCCCCGGGGCAGGGGCGCCGTGGCGGCGTAGGTGACGGCCGGGTCGGCGCCGATGGCCACGGCAACGGGCATGCGAAGCCCCCGACGCCGGTACTCGTTGTAATAGTGGGAGCCGTCCTTGTGAATGTGCCAGTGCATGCCGGTGGTGTTGCGGTCGAAGACCTGCATCCGGTACATCCCCACGTTCCGTTTGCCGGTCTCGAGGCTGCGGGTCACCACCAGCGGCAGGGTAATGAAGGGTCCGCCGTCCTGAGGCCAGCAGTGGAGAACGGGGAGTTTGGAAAGGTCCACCTGGTCCCCGGTCAGGACCACCTCTTGGCAGGGGGGCGTTTTGCCCTTGAAGGTGCGGGGGAAAAAGCGGGAGACCGCCACGGCCCGGGGAACGACCTCCAGGGCCTCCCTGAGATTCCGGGGGGGATGGAAATCGATGAACTCCCGGATCCGTCGGCCGGGCTCGTCGAGGTCCTTCACCCCCAGGGCCATGCACATCCGCTTCATGCTGCCGAAGATGTTGACGGCCACCGGAAAGGCCGACCCCTTGACGTTCTCGAAAAGAAGGGCCTTGCCCCCGCCCGGGCGCTTGGACTCCCGGTCCGTGAATTTGCTGATCTCGAGGTAGGGGGAGACCGTCTCCGTTACGCGCAGCAGCTCCCCCTCCCGTTCCAGGGCCGCCAGAAAATCCCTCAGATGCCTATACAAGATCCTTGTCCCCCCATCGTTTCGTGAGATCGTTGTCGATGTCGAGCTGGTCCAGAACCCTGGCGACGGTGCCGTCGACAATGTCCGTCAGGGTCTCCGGACGCGTGTAGAAGCCCGGGCACGGCGGCATGATGATCGCCCCGGCCATGGCCGCACGCCGCATGTTCTCGAGGTGGACGAGGTTCAGGGGCGTCTCCCGGGTCAGCAGCACCAGGGGCCGCCGCTCCTTGAGGCAGACATCCGCGGCCCGATGGATCAGGCCGTCGGCGATGCCCGAGGCGACGGCGCCCAGGGTCTTCATGGAGCAGGGCGCCACCACCATGCCGTCGTGGCGGAAGGAGCCGCTGGCCGGCGGCGCGAAGAGGTCCCCCTCGTCGTGGTGGTAGAGCCGGGCCTCCCAGTGAAAGACGACCCCTTCCCGCTTCAGGAAATCGTCGAAGGGCTCTCCGTCGTATCCGGCCTCGTGGCGGAGCACCGCGTACCCGGCGGACGAGATCACCAGGTAGACCTCCACGGGCCGGGCCAGGAGGGCCTTCAGGAGGCGTATCCCGTAGATCACCCCCGAGGCGCCGCATATCGCCGTCACGAGGGTCTTCTTTTTCTCGGTTTTCTTCATCCCATCCTCCGGATCAGTTCATCCGCCAGCACCCCGGCCAGGAGCGTGACGGAGATGACGCTGTTGACATGGAAAAAGGCGATGGGGACCCGGCTCAGGTCATCGGGGTCGGTCAGCCAGTGCTCGAAGATGAGCAGGAACCCGATGAGGCCCACGGCGAGCAGGAATCCCCCGGTCATGTCAAAGGCGAAATAAAGCATCATGAACGCCCCGTAAGCCGCGGCATGAATCGCCCGGGCCGCCCGGAGGGCCGGTTTCACCCCGAAGCGGGCCGGTATGGAAAAAAGGCCCTGGGACCGGTCGAACGCGACGTCCTGGCAGGCGTAGAGGATGTCGAACCCCGCGATGTAAGCCGCAAGGGCGACGGAAAGCCAGAGGATCTTCCCGGAGAAGACACCGGTGACGGCGATCCACGTCGCCGGGGGAGCGAGGGCGATGGCAAACCCGAGATAGAGATGGGCGAGCCAGGTGAACCGTTTGGTGTAGGAGTAGAGGAACAGCACCCCCAGCACCGGGCCCGACAGCATCAGCGGCAGGGGCCCCAGCATGGCCGCGGCGAAGACGAAGATCCCCGAAAAGCAGACGACGAATACGCCGGCCGCCGATCCCGACAGACGCCCCGCGGGCAGCTCACGGGCGGCGGTGCGGGGATTCCGGGCGTCGAACCCGGCGTCCACGATGCGGTTGAAGCCCATGGCCGCGGAGCGGGCCCCCACCATCGCCACGAGAATCCAGAAGATCTCCACCAGGGTGACGCGGTGCTCGCGACCGGCCAGCACCAGGGCCGAGAGGGCGAAGGGCAGGGCAAAGACCGTATGGCTGAACTTGACCATCCGCCCGTAGACCCCGATTTTCAGAATCAGATCCCTCATGGGGCGCCCAGGTCGGCTCGTCCGGGAACGCGTCGTCGCCTCGCCCGTCATGAGAGCCCGATGCCGTGCACGGTTTCGCCGCAGTCCGGACATCGGCCATTTTCGAGACGATTCTCAAGGATCCGGTATCCCCGGCGGCGGATGACGGTTTCACCACACCCGGGGCACGGGGTGTCCTCCCCGCCGTTGCCGGGCACGTTCCCCACGTAGACGTATTTGAGCCCGGCGGCAAGCCCGATGTCCCGGGCGGCCGTCAGCGTCTCGACCGGGGTGGGGGGTCGGTCCGTCAACCGGTAAACCGGGTGGAACCGGCTGACGTGCCAGGGAGTTCCGGGCCCCAGCTCGCCCGCAATGAACCCCGCAAGGGCGGCCAGCTCATCCGGAGCGTCGTTGAGGCCGGGGATGACGAGGGTGGTGACCTCCAGGAAAATCCCGGCGGCCTTCATCGCCCTCAGGGTCTCCTTGACCGGTTCGATCCGGGCCCCGCAGCGGGTTTTGTAAAAGTCGTCGGTATAGGCCTTCAAATCGACGTTGGCGGCGTCAAGAAAGGGCCGGATCATCTCCACGGCCTCGGCCGTCATGTAACCATTGGTGACGAACACGTTGAGCAGGCCCCGCTCACGGGCGATGCGGGCGATCTCGAGGGCCGTCTCGAAGTAGACCGTCGGCTCGGTGTAGGTGTAGGCGATACTCCGGCATCCGGCGCTTTCGGCGGCCCGGACCACCGCCTCGGGCGGCGTGATGTCGCCCGGAAGCACGCCGCTCCGCTCCCCGGGCAGCTGGGCGATATCGGCGTTCTGGCAGAAACGACAGGCGAAATTGCAGCCCACCGTGGCCACGGAATAGGAGAGGCTGCCGGGCAGCACGTGGAAGAGCGGCTTCTTCTCGATGGGATCGATGTGCCGGGCGATGAGCTTCCGGTAGACCCGGCTGATCAACATCCCGTCCCGGTTTTCCCGAACCTTGCAGATGCCCTGCCTGCCGGGCTTGATGACGCAGCGATGCGCGCACAGGCGGCATTGGACCTTCCGGTCCGGCAAACTGTCATACAGCAGTGCTTCCATCCTGAGGCCTCCATTCAACGCGGGCCATGCCCGTCAAGGTGTCCTGAAGGGGCTTCGTCCGGCATTTGAGCCGAAGCGGCCGCGTTCGGTAACGGGGAACCAGCGTCACGCCGATTCCGATAAACGGACTCACCGGAGACTTGCAGAACAGATGGAAGGGCGGGCGGTGCCGGCGAAAGATCCCCAGGGGATGGGGAACCCGGGTCACGGACCGCCAGCTCAGGGGAACGCTTCCCGCAAGAGCCCGGATCATCCGCTTCAGCTCCCACACCGAAAAAAAACGGGCGTCGCCGTAGACGTTCCTGACGAAGACCCGCTGAGCCCGGATGCCGCCCACCAGAACGGAATGGCGGTTCATGAAGCCGATGAAGACGCGGTCCTTGGCGACCCGAAACGCCTCTTCCAGGGCCTTCACGGGGTCGTCCACGAATTCGAGGGTATTGAGGATGACGGCATAGGTGAAGGCGTTGTCCTCGAAGGGAAGGTCTTCGGCGACCCCCCGGTGGAGGTCCGCCCGGTTCCCCAGGCGGCGGCCGGCGATATCGATCATGTCCGGGGAAGGGTCGAGCCCCGAAACCCTGAGCCCCATGTCCATCAGGGCCGACAGCCCCAACCCGGTGCCGCACCCGATATCCAGCACGCTCTCCCCCCGCAGGGGATCGAGCATCCGCGCCATGAGCCGGTGGGCGGACTGGATGTCGGCCAGATGACCGGGTTTCTGCTGTTGCTGTTCGAGGGCCTTGGCCTCGCTATATGTGTAGACATGCCCCATGGGCTCCCCGTCCGCGATTCTGATCTGAAAGTCCGCATTCAACTTTCGGCACTCCAATGCCGGCAGCTGGGCCCCCGCCCCCCGCGTGTGCATGAGGGGATCAGGCTGAAGACTGAAGGGGTGCGTCCGCGACAGGCGGTGCGCCATGCGCCTTCAGTCTTGAACAGGCCTCGGCCGCTTTGCGCTCACCATGATGAAAGCCGAAAGTCGGATCTTAAAAAACGATAAGGGTTATTTATAGACCAGGCAAGAAATCCCCGCAACTCTTTTTCCTGGCGCCCGCCCCCTCCCGGGGGGCGACAAACAGGGACGTTCCTGAAGCGGGAACGACAATTTTGCAACCCCCGTCGGACATCCTCACAGCCGGATCAAACCGGCAAAACCCACCGTAATCATGATGGATAACCCTGATCCGTCCATTTTCGGGTTTTGGCATCGATCTTGCTGGATGGTATTTCCGGATGCGCATTCTCGCGATCTGGAATCCGACCAACAAGGAGACGGCAATGCCCCCCGACAACAGACGGATATGGCTGATCGACACCACCCTCCGGGACGGAGAGCAGGCCCCCGGCGTCGCGTTCACCGCCGATGAGAAGCTGGCCCTGGCCGAGCGGCTTTCGGCCGTGGGCGTGGACGAACTCGAGGTGGGCACCCCGGCCATGGGACCGGCGGAGCGGCGGACCATCCGACGGATCCACGCCCGCGGCCTCCCCTGCCGGCTCACCTGCTGGTGCCGGGCCCTTTCCCGGGACCTGAAACTGGCCGAGGCCTGCGGCACCGGCAGCGTCCACATCAGTTTCCCGGTTTCCGGGATCCACATGAAGGCCCTGGCCACCACCCCGGCCGAGGTCCTGGAACGGTTGGCGCGGCTGGTGGATGCCGCCGGCAAGGCTTTCGACCACGTGTCGGTGGGGGCCCAGGACGCCACCCGGGCCGCTCCCGATTTTCTGCGGGAGTTCGCGGTCCGCGCCGAGGCCGCCGGCGCGGCAAGGCTGCGGATCGCCGACACCGTGGGGGTCGCCGCCCCGACGGCGGTGTACCGGATGATCCGAATCCTCTCGGCCGTCACGGACCGCATGGCCCTCGAATTCCATGCTCACAACGACCTGGGAATGGCCACGGCCAACGCCGTATCCGCCGCGGAGGCCGGCGCGTCGGCCCTCAGCGTCACGGTCAACGGCCTGGGCGAACGGGCGGGAAACGCGGCCCTCGAGGCCGTCGCCGCCGCCCTGATCTTCGCCACGGGACAATTCTGCAACATCTCGACGTCGGGCCTGGCGACGCTGTCGGCATATGTCGCCCGAATCTCGGGACGGCCCTTGCCCCCGGACCAGCCCGTGGTGGGACGGGCTGTTTTCCAGCACGAATCCGGCATCCACTGTGACGGCCTCATCAAGGACCCCCGCACCTATCAGCCCTTTCCCGCCGACACCGTGGGCCGCGAGGCGGCGGCGTTCGTCCTCGGTAAACACAGCGGTTCCCGCGCCGTGCGGCATCTCCTGGCGAGTGTCGGGTGCCCCGTCGACCGCGCCGAAGCCCAACGCCTGCTGCGGCACATCCGGCGGCACGCCGAGGGGAAAGGCCTGCCCATGTCCGCCGAAGACCTCGCGGCCCTGCATCGCCGCACCCCCCGCCCAGTCGCCTGAAGGCCGCCGGCTCCCCTGCTCCGCCCGTCCCCAGCGTGACCCTCGAAGCGCATCGGTCGGCGGCGGCGCCGTCCGACAGCCGCGATGGCGCCGCCTTGCCCCATTCCCGTGTACAACGTCCCCACCACTGGATTGAACATTTATGTCTTTTTTGTTACTTCGATATACAATTTTGTATTTAATGACAGTTCTGAAGGGTCGGACCGCATTTTTTATATTATCCATTTTTTATTTGATCTCAATATATTGGATCGATTTACCCCCTGAAAACCTGTTTTGGCACAGACAATGCAGTATCCCATTGGCAGCCGCTCACGCAGCCATCGCGCGTGGGACGGCGCCTTTGATGTCAACAGTTTGACAAGGAGTGAATCAGGACATGAGAAAAGTGGCTATCTACGGAAAAGGCGGCATCGGCAAATCGACCACGACCCAGAACACGGTCGCCGGTCTGGCGGAAATGGGACACAAGGTCATGGTGGTGGGGTGCGATCCCAAGGCGGATTCCACAAGGCTTCTGCTGGGGGGACTGGCCCAGAGAACGGTGTTGGACACCCTTCGTGAGGAAGGGGAGGACGTGGCCCTGGAGGACGTCCGGAAGACGGGGTTCGGCAGCACCCTATGCACCGAGTCCGGCGGCCCGGAGCCCGGGGTGGGATGCGCCGGCAGGGGCATCATCACCTCCATCAACCTCCTGGAGCAGCTGGGGGCCTATGCCGACAGCGAAGCCCTCGACTATGTCTTCTATGACGTTCTGGGCGACGTGGTCTGCGGCGGCTTCGCCATGCCCATCCGGGAAGGCAAGGCCCAGGAGATCTACATCGTCGTCTCGGGGGAGATGATGGCCATGTACGCCGCCAACAACATCTGCAAGGGCATCGTGAAGTTCGCCGAGGCGGGCGGGGTGCGCCTGGGGGGCCTGATCTGCAACAGTCGCAAGGTCGACAACGAAGCGGAGATGATCCTGGCCCTGGCGGAGAAGCTCGGCACCCAGATGATCCATTTCGTTCCCCGGGACAACATGGTCCAGCGGGCGGAGATCAACCGGAAGACCGTCATCGAGTTCGATCCCGGGCACCCCCAGGCCGACGAGTACCGGACCCTGGCCAGAAAGATCGACGACAACGACATGAAGGTGATTCCTACACCCCTTGCCGTCGACGAACTCGAGAAGCTTCTGATCGACTACGGCATCGCGGCATAACCCGAAAACCGGGGCATGCCCCGTCACCCCCACAAGGAGACAGAACCACCATGATTATGCTGAGATCCATCGTCAGACCCGAAAAAGTGGACAACGTCCTGGCCGCCCTCATGGCGGCCGGTTTTCCCGGCGTCACCAGAATGTCCGTCGTCGGCCGGGGAAAACAGCGCGGCATCAAGATCGGCGAGGTGACCTACGACGAAATCCCCAAGGAGCTTCTGATCACCGTCATCCGGGATCAGGACAGGGATTTCGCCGTCAAGACCATCATCAAGGCGGCGCGGACGGGCGAGAAGGGCGCCTTCGGAGACGGCAAGATTTTCGTCGTCCCGGTGGAGGAGGCGTACACCATCAGCTCCGGCATCAGGGAAAACACAGACGGCTCGACCGAAGAGGTGGCGATATGAAAGAGATCATGGCCGTTGTCCGGATGAACATGATGAATCAGACCAAGCGCGCGCTTGCGGAGGCCGGAATCCCGTCGATTACTGCCCGGGACTGCCTGGGAAGGGGCCAGGGCCTTGTGGATATGAACCTGTTGAAGGGCGCGGAAAAGGGGTTCGAGGAGGCTGTTTCCCAACTGGGACAGAGTTCCAGGCTTATCCCCAAGCGCACCCTCATCATCGTCGTCCCGGACAAGCTGGTGGACAGGACCGTCAGGACCATCATCCGGGTGAACCGGACCGGCAAATCCGGCGACGGCAGGATCTTCGTGATGCCCTGCACGGATGCGATCCGCGTCCGGACCGGCGAGAGCGGCGACGACGCCCTGGACGACGCCTGAGAAGGCGCGCACCGGGAAGACATGCTGCAAAAACCCGACAATGAACCCCCGTCAAAGGAGAGACAGTACCATGGCAAAACCTGCCGCAACCCCAAAAAAGGACATCGCAGTGGACGGGCTCGACCCGGAAAAGGTCAAGGCGGCGCTGATAGACCGCTACCCGACCAAGGTGGCCCGCAAGCGGGCCGGACAGATCATCGTCAACAGCATCGCACCGGGGGACGCGGTCCCCGCCGTTCAATCCAACGTCAGAACCGTCCCCGGCCTCATGGGCCAGCGGGGATGCTGCTACGCCGGATGCAAGGGCGTGGTGCTGGGCCCCACCCGGGACATCGTCAACATCACCCACGGGCCCATCGGGTGCGGCTATTATTCCTGGCTGACCCGGCGCAACCAGACCGATCCGTCCACCACGCCGGACGGGCACAATTTCATGACCTATTGTTTTTCCACCGACATGCAGGACGAACAGATCATCTTCGGCGGTGAAAAGAAACTGGCCCAGGCCATCCAGGAGGCCTACGATCATTTCCATCCCAAGGCCATCGCCGTGTTCGCCACCTGCCCCGTCGGCCTGATCGGGGACGACATCCACACCGTCTGTAAAAAGATGAAGGAGAAGCTGGGGATCAACGTTTTCGGGTTCAGCTGCGAAGGGTACAAGGGGGTCAGCCAGTCGGCGGGCCATCACATCGCCAACAACCAGATCTTCAAGCACGTCGTGGGCCTGGACGACACCGTGCGCGAGGGGAAGTACAAGCTGAACCTCCTCGGGGAGTACAACATCGGGGGCGACGCCTTCGAGATCGAGCGCATCTTCGAAAAATGCGGCCTGACCCTGATCTCCACCTTCAGCGGCAACTCCAGCATCGATGGCTTCGCCAATGCCCACACCGCCGATCTGAACCTCATCATGTGCCATCGCTCCATCAATTACGTGGCCGAGATGATGGAGAAGAAATACGGCCTGCCCTGGATCAAGGTCAATTTCATCGGCGCCGGGGCCACGGCCAAGTCTCTCCGGAAGATCGCCCTGTATTACGGGGAACCGGCGCTCATGGCGCGGGTGGAGGCCGTCATCGCCGAGGAAATGCCCCGGGTGACGGCGGCCCTCGAAGAGATCCGCCCGAGGACCCAGGGCAAGCGGGCCATGCTCTTCGTGGGGGGCTCCCGGGCCCACCACTATCAGGAACTCTTCACCGAACTGGGCATGACGGTCCTGTCGGCCGGATACGAATTCGCCCACCGGGACGACTACGAGGGCCGAAAGGTCCTCCCGGACATCAAGGTGGATGCGGACAGCCGGAACATCGAGGAGCTTACGGTCCATCCCGATCCGGAGAGATACAGGCCCCGGAAGAGCCCCGAGGAGATGGAACGCCTCCGGGCAGAGGGCGTCCCTTTCAGTGAGTACCGGGGCATGATGCCCGAGATGGCGGAGGGATCCCTGGTCATCGACGACATCAGCCAGTACGAGACCGATGCCATGCTGGAAATCTTCAAACCCGACATCTTCTGTGCCGGCATCAAGGAGAAATACACGGTCCAGAAGCACGGCATCCCCATGAAACAGCTCCACAGCTACGACTACGGCGGACCCTACGCCGGGTTTGCCGGCGCCGTCAATTTCTACAGGGAGATCGATCGGATGGTGAACAGCAAGGTGTGGGACTACCTCAAGGCGCCCTGGCAGAAAAATCCGGAGCTGTCCGCCACCTACGCCTGGGCATAACCCGGGGCATCGAGACAAAATGTTGACCTTCAAGGAGCGTTAAGGAGTGCATGAGATGCTGCTCAAACATACCACCGCCGAGATCAAGGAACGCAAGGCCCTCACCATCAACCCGGCCAAGACCTGCCAACCCGTCGGGGCCATGTACGCCGCCCTGGGGATTCACGGATGCCTTCCCCACAGCCACGGGTCCCAGGGCTGCTATGCCTATCACCGGAGCGCCCTGACCCGCCACTACAAAGAGCCGGTGATCGCCGCCACCAGCGCCTTCACCGAAGGGGCGTCGGTGTTCGGGGGACAGGCCAACCTGCTTCAGGCCATCGACAACATCTTTTCGGTATACCGGCCCGAAATCGTCGCCGTCCACACGACGTGCCTGTCGGAGACCATCGGCGACGACATCCCTCAGATCATCAACAAGGCCAGGGCCGAGGGAAAGATCCCCGAGGGCAGGTACGTCATTCATGCCAACACCCCCAGCTACGTGGGATCCCACGTCACGGGCTTCGCCAACATGGTCAAGGCCATGGTCGACTATTTTGCCGAGGGGGACGGTCGCCGCGAGAAGACCGTCAACATCATTCCCGGCTGGGTCGAGCCCTCGGACATGTCGGAGATCAAGCGGATCGCCGCTGAAATGGAGATCCGCATCATCCTGTTTCCGGATACCGACAACGTGCTGAACAGCCCCATGACCGGAAAATATAAAATGTATCCCGAAGGCGGCGTCACGGTGGAGCGGCTCAAGGCGACCGGAAGCGCCACGGGCACCCTGGCCCTGGGCCGCCTGGCTTCGGGTCCGGCGGCCCGGGCCCTGGACGTCAAGTGCAAGGTCCCCTGCGAAATCCTGAACCTGCCCATCGGGTTGCAGGCCACCGATGCCTTTGTCGACGCCCTCCGGCGGATCGCCGGCGTCAACGTCCCCGACACCCTGACCATCGAGCGGGGCAGGCTCGTCGACATCATCACGGACATGCACGGCTATTTTTACGGAAAACGGGTGGGACTCGTGGGGGATCCGGATCAGCTCCTCTCCCTGACCCAGTTCCTGGTCGACCTCGACATGCACCCGGTCTATATCGTGACCGGAACCCCCGCCGGAAAGAAATACGAAGCAGCCCTCAAGGCGCTGGTCAGGGACGTGCCCGGCGAGGTCAGGATTCAGGTGCCCGGCGACATGTTCCTTTTCCACCAGTGGATCAAGCAGCAGGGCGTGGACCTCATCATCGGCAACACCTATGCCAAGTACATCGCCAAGGACGAGGACATCCCCTTCGTGCGCTACGGCTTCCCCATCTATGACCGGGTCGGCCACAGCTACTTCCCCACCGTCGGCTACCGGGGCGGCATGCGGCTTCTGGAAAAGATCCTGGATGCCCTCCTGGACCGCAAAGACCGGGATGCCGACGATATCACGACGGAACTGGTGATGTGATCGACACCCCACGACGGCGGCCGGCCTGCGGGCCGGGGACCGCCCCCGGAAACGGACGGACATGATGACAAACATACAGACGAACACCCAAAACGATATCCCCATCCTCAAGGAACGGGAATCCCAGATCCATCAGAAGGGCAAGGCGCCCTTCAACATGACCTGCGGCAAGCACAGCCTGGCCGGATCGGTCAGCCAGCGGGCCTGCGTCTTCTGCGGCTCCCGGGTCGTGCTCTACCCCATTGCCGACGCCCTCCACCTGATCCACGGCCCCATCGGATGCGCCGCCTACACCTGGGATATCCGGGGGGCGCTCTCGTCCGGGCCGGAGCTGCACCGCCTCAGCTTTTCCACGGACCTCCGGGAAAAGGACGTGATCTTCGGCGGAGAGAAAAAACTTTACCACGCCCTCCTGGACCTCATCGACACCCACCGGCCCAGGGCCGCCTTCGTCTATTCGACCTGCATCGTCGGCATCATCGGCGACGATGTGGCGGCGGTCTGCAGGCAGGTTGCCGAGAAGACGGGCATCCCGGTGCTGCCCGTCCACTCGGAGGGGTTCAAGGGCACCAAGAAGGACGGGTACAAGGCCGCCTGCACCGCGCTTTTCAACCTGGTGGGGCAAGGGGACGTCTCCGGCATCAGCCCGGAGAGCATCAACATCCTGGGGGAATTCAACATCGCCGGCGAAGCCTGGATCATCCGGGACTACTACCGGCGCATGGGGATCGAGGTCGTCGCCGTCATGACCGGCGACGGACGGGTGGACGAGGTGCGACGGTCCCACGGCGCGGCCCTCAACGTGGTGCAGTGCTCCGGCGCCATGACCTTCCTGGCGGAGATGATGAAGGAGCGGTACGGGATCCCTTATATCCGGGTCTCCTATTTCGGGATCGAGGACCAGTCCAAGGCCCTCTATGACGTCGCGGCCCATTTTTCGGACCGGCCCGAGATCATGGAGCAGACCCGGCAGATCGTCCGGGACGAGATCGGCCGCATCATCCCCGAGCTCCGCAGGATCCGGGAGGCGCTCAAGGGGAAGCGGGCGGCCATCTACGTGGGCGGCGCCTTCAAGGCCTTCTCCCTCATCAAGGCCCTCCGCTGCCTGGGGATGAACGTGGTCCTGGCCGGCTCCCAGACCGGAAACGCGGACGACTACGCGATGCTTCGGGACATGTGCGACGACGGGACCGTCATCCTGGATGACGCCAATCCCCTGGAGCTCTCCAAATTCATCCTGGAGAAGCAGGCGGATCTCTTCATCGGGGGCGTCAAGGAGCGCCCCATCGCCTACAAGATGGGGATCGGCTTCTGCGACCACAACCACGAGCGCAAGATCCCGCTGGCCGGGTACGCGGGCATGCTCAACTTCGCCCGGGAAGTCTACGGGACGGTCACCAGCCCGGTCTGGCAGTTTGTCCCGGGCAGGCGCCGCGGGCCGGAGGTCAAGGGATAGGAGCCATGGGGTTTTCGGAAATTCGTGAGATACGGTTTTTCAATCTCAGAGGGTAGGATCGACATGAACAAGACGGCAACGGAAAAGAAAGACTACACCGCCACCAAGAACGCGTGCAAGCTCTGCAGCCCCCTGGGCGCCGCCCTGGTCTTCAAGGGGATCCGGGGCGCGGTCCCCCTGCTCCACGGCTCCCAGGGCTGCTCCACCTACATCCGGCGTTACCTGATCAGCCACTTCAGGGAGCCCATGGACATCGCCTGCTCCAATTTCGCCGAGGACACCGCCATCTTCGGCGGCGGCGCGAACCTCAAGCTGGCCCTGGAGAACATCCGTAAGCAGTACGCGCCGGCCCTCGTCGGCGTGGCCACCACCTGCCTGTCGGAGACCATCGGCGACGACGTGCCCATGTTCATCCGGGAATACCGGGCGATGTTCCCCGAAGCGGACCTGCCGCCCATCATCCACGTGTCCACCCCCAGCTACCAGGGCACCCACATGCAGGGCTTTCACGGCGCCGTCCTGGCGACGGTAGAGGCCCTGGCCGGTGACGGCCGCCCGGAGGACCCGGGCGACGGAAAGATGCGCATCAACCTCTTCCCCGGCATGGCGTCGCCGGAAGACCTCCGCCATCTCAAGGAGATCATGACCGACTTCGGCGTCCCGGCCACGATCCTGCCCGATTATTCCAGAACCCTGGACGGCGGTCCGTGGACCGAATACCAGCGGATCCCCGAAGGCGGCACCGCGGTCGCGGATATCCGACGTTCAGGAACGGCCGCGGCCAGCCTGGAGTTCGGCCGTATCCTGGCGGAGGAGCGGCGCACCGCCGGGACCTTTCTGGAGAAGGCGTTCAACGTCCCCTGCCGGCGCCTGGGTCTTCCCGTGGGCATCCGGGAAACCGACCGGTTTTTCGAGACCCTGGCGGCCGTCACCGGGTTGTCCATTCCGGAGAAATATCTCGAAGAGCGGGGCCGGCTCATTGACGCCCTGGTGGACGGTCATAAGATCGTCAACCTGAAACGGGCCGTGATTTACGGCGAGGAGGATCTGGTGGTCGGGCTGGCCTCTTTTCTCGGCGAGATCGGCGTCATGCCGGTGCTCTGCGCCTCGGGCGGAAAGAGCGGATATCTGGAGAAGGCCATCGCCGAAATCTTTCCGGAACACGTCGGGAAGGGGGTTCGGGTCCTCGACAACGCCGATTTCGTCGACATCGAGGGGGCGGCCCGGGAGCTTGCGCCCGACCTCATCATCGGCCACAGCAAGGGATACACCCTGTCCCGGCGCATCAAGGTCCCCCTGGTGCGGGTCGGCTTTCCGATTCACGACCGGGTCGGCGGCGCGCGCCTTTCCCTTCTGGGATACCGCGGCGCGCTTCAGCTCTTCGACCGGATCGCCGACACCCTCATCCAACAGCGGCAGGATGCCTCTGCCGTGGGATACACCTACATGTAGTTTGCCGCGGGTCGCGCCTTCCTCCCGAGCCTTCCCGCCCGCGGCAGAGGTCCTTCCGCCGGTCTTTGCGAAAAACCGGCGGGGGCCTCACTTTTCGGCTGCCGGCGGGTCCGGAAGCGGATCCGCCCGCGGAACATCAAAAAGACGCTCAGACAAAGAGGTCCTCATATGAATCCTGACAACCATCCCTGTTTCAACGTCCGCGCCCACAAATCCTTCGGCCGGGTCCATCTGCCGGTGGCGCCGCGGTGCAACGTGCAATGCAGATTCTGCAACCGGAAATTCGACTGCGTCAACGAGAGCCGGCCCGGGGTCGCCAGCGGCATCCTGACCCCCGGCCGGGCCATGACCTATCTGGAAAAGGTGCTGGCCGGGAGGAAGAACATCGCCGTCGTGGGCATCGCCGGGCCGGGAGACCCCTTCGCCAATCCCGACGAAACCCTCGATACGCTGCGCCGGGTCCGGGAAGCCTACCCGGAGATGATCCTCTGCACCGCCACCAACGGCCTGAACCTGGCCCCTTACGTCGACGATCTGGCGGCCCTTTCGGTGAGTCACGTCACCGTCACGGTCAATGCGGTGGATCCCGACGTCGGGGCCGGAATCTACGCCTGGGTCCGGCATGAAAAGCGGGTGTTGCGGGCGGAAAAGGGCACGGAGGTCCTCCTGGCCCATCAGACGGCCGCCATCGAAAAGCTGAAAGCATGCGGTATCACGGTGAAGGTCAACAGCATCATCATCCCCGGCATCAACGACGACCACATCCCGGCGGTGGCCGAGTATGTCGCCGCCCTGGGGGTCGATATCCTGAACTGCGTCCCCTACTACCCCAACCGGGGATCGGCCTTCGAGGATCTTGCCGAGCCTTCCCCGGAGATGGTCGACCAGGTCCGGAAAGCGGCCGGAAAACATGTCCGGCAGATGCGCCACTGCACGCGGTGCCGGGCCGACGCCGCCGGACTTCTGGGGGAGGCGCCCGACAGAGGGCTCATGGAAACCCTCAAGGCGTGCGAACGGCTTCCGGAGACGCCGACTTCCCGGATGCCGTCCGTCGGCAGGACCCGCGTGGCCGTAGCCAGCATGGAAGGGGTTCTGGTCAACCAGCACCTGGGCGAAGCTTCCCGGCTGCTCATCTACGGCAAAAAGAACGGCACCGTCACCCTCATCGAGGCCCGGGAAACCCCGCCCAGGGGCGGCGGTTTCGAGCGGTGGGCGCAGCTCGCAAAGAGCCTGAGCGACTGCGGCACCCTCCTGGTCAGCGGCATCGGCGAGACGCCCCGGCAGACCCTCTCCGAAAGCGGGCTCGATGTCCTTGAAATCGAGGGTCTCATCGACGACGCCGTCCGGGCGGTATTCGAGGGAGAGAACATCAAGCATCTGGTCAAGCACAACATGTCCGCCTGCGGCGCCGGATGCCGGGGGACGGGTATGGGTTGCGGGTGACGGCGGCTCGGGATTGAAGACCGATGACGGAAGGTCGAAGACCCGCCTGGGATCTATCGACCTTCAGCCTGCTTTTAGAACTGAAAGGAGAAAAGAATGGACAAGCCCACCTATCACATCTTTGTCTGCGCCGGCTTCCGGGCCGGCGGAAACCCTCAGGGAAACTGCGGCAAGAAGAATTCCGCGGCGTTCCTGCCCTACATTGAAAACGAAATCCTCGACAGGGGAATGGACGCCCAGGTCACCGCCGCAGGATGTATGAAAGCGTGCGATTACGGTCCGGTCATGGTGGTTTACCCTCAGGGCCTCTGGTACGGCCGGGTGGACGGCGAAGCGGCCATCGATGCGATCCTGGACGCCCTCGAGGACGGCGGCGCGGCGGCAGCCCACCTGATCGACTGACCCGAGGCAGGCGAAAAAGGGCCGGGCCGCGACCCCCTCAGTAGGATTTATGCCTATGCCGGAATGAGTGTTTGACTTCATTTAAAATGAGTATTTGTTCGGATTGCCTCCCGCCGTACACCTCGGTTAAAGTGCAATCGCTCAAGACCTTTCCTGAGCGTCTCTACACTTCTTCCCCGCCGATCCCCCGCCATCATGGCGGGGGACACTTCCCATGAAAAGGAGGTCACTGATGAGCGCGATCAACTACAGGGCTTTTTCACGCGCTGTCCAAAAGAGCACCATTCGCTTTGCGGAAACCGCGGCAGGAGAATTTCAACGAGGGCGATTGCTGAACAAAAGCAGCGGCGGGATGTCGTTCCTCACCCATCGCGAACTGAAAGTCGGATCGACGATCCTCCTTGAAAGGCCGAATGCGGATGAAGAAACCGACGGCGTCAAGCCCTATCGCAACGATATCGCGGAAGTTCGATGGTGTGTCCGGGCAAGAAATACGGCGTCCGAGAGATGGAAGGTCGGGGTCAAGCTGTTTTCCGCCGTGTGCGCGCTGTGCGGAAAGGAAATCCACTATCACGACCCCCATGACCTCATTGATTTGTGCGAGGATTGCCACAAATACTTCGCCGCCCTGTCCGAAGGAAAAATCAAAACCGTCATCGAGGCGTATCTTATCGGCAATGTGCTCTGAGGGCAAAGTCACCCAACGGCTTTTGCAGGAAAGGTTTCTCACACAGAGACGCAGAGGGCGCAAAGGCACTTGATTCAACTTTCGACTTTCATAGGCCGGTGCCGGGAGGATACGGCCCGCGCCCCGCGCGGTTTCGTTCAAGTGCCGCTGAAGGGCGCAGGCCGTATCCTCCCGGCACCACAATCCGGTCAACATCATGAAAGTCGACAGTCGAGTGAAGACTGAAAGAAACTAAACGTTCCCCACGTCACAGATGCACCC
>NZ_JBFXGG010000046.1:0-24771 GCF_050178255.1 Desulfococcus sp.
GGCAATATAGAGTACGATGTCGGCGGCCTGGCGGTTGAAGGTGATCCAGATACCGATGGGGACGCCGGTGAATATGGCGATGGTAACGGCGACCGCCACGACCCAGGCATGCTCCCAGGCCAGCTTCAGGGTTTCAGGACCCTGATTGATCAAGAATTGCCATGTTTCCATAGGGGCGCCTCCTTGGCTAAGGGTGAATGGGAGGGGTGGGATCTTGAACGTCTATCGAGAGGCGGGATATCACCGGCATCCATGAAGGATGCGGGTCATCCCGGGAAAGCCGACGGCCGTATCGACCGTCGGCCGTCCGCACATAACAATTCATCTTAACGTTACGGCAACAATATGTCAAATTTGGATCGAATCGCGGCGTCGACATCCGCCGGAATATGGGAGACGGGCTCGGCCGCAAGGATCTTCCGGGCAATATTCCGCCCCCGCTCCCAGGCGTCGATGCCGCCGTCCTTTTTCCAGTTTTCGCGGATCTTCCGGTCGGTCACGCCGTTGCCGGTGAAATAGGTGGACCGCATATGCTTGAGGGTGTGAGGGGAAATCATGAAGTTGCCGCCAGGCCCCACCTGATCGATAACCGAAAGGGCCAGCTGCTCCTCGTCAACGGGGATGCCGGCCAGAACCTTCATCGCCATGCCGATGATCTCGTCGTCAATGACAAACTGTTCGTAAGCGACGGCGAGCATCGATTCCAGCATACCCGCCGAATGGTGGATGTAGTTGGAGCCGCCCATCGCCGCGAGAAGCACGGTCATCGCCTTTTCCCAGCCGGCCTGGCAGTCTGGGATCTTGGCGTCCGAGAGCCCGGCGGAGTTGTAGTTGGGTACCTGGATGTGTGCCGCCATCTGGTGGATAGCGGCGTTCATCATGCCGCACTCGACGCCGCCGCCGAGGTATCCCATGGTGTTCATGTTGGCCATGCCGGGGATGCCGCCGTAAAGGAGAGGCGCTCCCGGCCGGGTCAGTTGACAGATGGTGATGCCCGCCAGCTGCTCCGCATGGATCTGCGCCAGGGTGGCGGCCATGGTGACGGGAGAGGTGGATCCGGCCATGGGGGCACAGGAGAGGGCTACCGGAATCATGTTCCGGTTGCATTCCTGCATGATGCGCGTGGACTGGGTACAAAGCTTCAGGGGTGATATGGCGAAGGAGGTGATGACCGAAATGAAGGGCCGGGCCTTGAGTTGATCCAAGCCGCCTGCGATCATGGCGGCCAGATCCATGATGCGGTGAAGGCCCGCTTCGTTGTTCACGCCCGACATGAAGTGTTTGGTGGTGGCCTTCATGCCGGCATAATACATGTTGACGTCATAGGCCTCTTCGGGGATGTCCGTCGGAATGCAGGAGCGAACAAAGAAGTGGATGTTGTCGAGCCGATCCACCAGCCGGCCAATCTGGTAGATGTCGTTCAGGACGGTGGCACGGGCTTCGCCCGTCTCGAGATCGAGTATTCTGACGGCGGCGCCCCCGGTGCCCAGATGAACCTTGTCCTCGGTGAGGTCGAGATCATTTCTGCCGTCCCGGCTGTATAGAACGACCTTGGCAGGGGCCGTTTCTGCCATCCGGGACACCAGATCCCGGGGAAACAGAATCCGGCTCCCCGCCCGATCGACCGTTGCACCGGCCGACTCGAGCATGGCCAACGTCTCGTCCAGACCGGATTCATAGGTGAATCCGGTTTTCTCCAGAACGTGGAGGGCGGCGTTGTGAATGGTTTCGACATCCTGTGGGGAAAGGGGTTTGTAGATTCCTCCCTGAAGGCCTTTGAGGTTCATTTCTCTGCTCCTTGACGATGTTGAAAAAAAGGATTCAAATGGTTGCGGATGCAAACGGAACGGCTTCGGGACCTCGCTGAAGTCCGGCCGGACGGTACGATCACCGCTCTACAATTGACAGGATTTGTTTCAATTTGAGGTCGCCGGCGGCGCCCCGGGTGAAAATATCTATTTCATATGAAATGAAATATGTCAATCAGAATTTTTCAGTGCATTTTCGACTCGTGTTGATTGTTTAGACTTTCAGGTCAAGGATGGGGATTGTAAAGGGGTAAACAGGATAGCTTTGAAAAATTTTTCGATATTACTGCTCGATGGTATGATGGGCGCAGAAGCCGGATTTCAGGATGCGGCTGATCATAAATATATGGGTTTCATGATCGAGGGAACCTTCAATCCACCGCTTTTATGGGCGCATCGATGGACAAGGCCAGGATTTTCCATCCCGATGCAGGTGAGAATTGGGGATCCGGCGTAAAAACATGGATATTCTCGTTGTCGTCGATGGCAAAGAGCGGCAGACGGGTGTTTCTATGCTGTTGAAGGTAATCTTCATAGGAAAATTCATCGGTCAGCAGCGTTGTATGGATATCCGCACCGCCGGTCACATATCGGTTCAGCGTCTGATACGTCATGTCTTCACGGAAAAGATGTCGACCGCCGTATTTAAAAGCCGATTTTTTTTCGGCATTGCCGTTTTTCGGCGGATGATTGCCGACGGCATAGATCCGTTTCTTTTCAAATTCAAGTCGATAGTAGTGAGCAGAAAGAGCGTTCAGTTCAATGTTGGGGGAGACGGCTATCAAATGACCGATGCCCGTCAGGTCAAGATGGCGTTCAGCATGCTCCGATGCCGGGTTGCCCCAGTAGGCCGGCAATCCGTTCATTTTGGCTTCGGCAATGTAATCCCAGTTCGGATCCGTGACCACCACCCTGAACCCGTTATCCTGGAGCGCTTTGGCAATGGTCTGTGCAAGGGTATTGGCGCCGATGATGAGAAATCCCCTGGGCTCGGGTTCCCTGACCTTCAGCCATTTAGCGATGAGACCCGCGGTGGTGCTTTGCAGCAGAACCGTGCCGATGATCACCATGAAGGTCAACGGCACCAGCTGGGAGGCATCCTGATATCCGATACCCTCCAGTTTGATGGCGAAAAGCGCCGATATCGCCGCGGCAACGATGCCGCGGGGTGCGATCCATGCCAGAAGGTGCCGCTCGGTCGGAATCAGCTTCGAGCCCAGGGCTGAGAGTTGCGCATTCAAGGGCCGTGCCAGAAATTGGATGATACCGAGCACGGCCAGGCCGGGCCATCCCAGGGCAATGAACGCGTTAAGGTTTATTCGGGCCGCCAGAATGATGAAAAGCATCGAGATGAGGAGGATACTCAGGCTTTCCTTGAAATCCAGGATGTCTTCCAATTCGAGGCCTTTCATATTGGCAAGGCAAATGCCCATCACCGTTACGGAAAGAAGACCGGATTCCGCCTCCAGGGTATTGGAAAGGGCAAAGACGGCGCAGACCGTCGCCAGGGCCGCAAAATTGTGAAGGTACCGGGGCAGCATGTGGCGGCGTAAAACAATTCCGAACAGATAGCCGCCGAGAGCGCCGAAAAAGCCCCCAATGGCTATGATTTTGAGAAAAACAACGGCCCCGGACTGAAAACCGCCTGCTGTTCCGCCGGAAACGATGAACTCGTAAACCAAAATAGCCAGGGTGGCGCCGATGGGATCAGTCAGAATACCTTCCCATCTCAGGATGTGGGCTACATTTTCCCTGGGCCGGACGGTCCGGAGCATCGGCACGATCACGGTGGGACCGGTGACCACCATGAGTGCCCCGAACAGGAAGGAGATTTCCCATGAGAAAAAAAGCAGCCAACGGACGGCCAGTGCGGTAATCAACCAGGTCACAAAAACGCCCAACGTGATCAGGTTGCGAATTACTTTTTCCAGCCCGGGAATGTCCTTGAATTTCAGGGTCAGGCTGCCTTCAAAAAGGATGACGGCCACCGCAAGGGAGATAAAAGGAAACAAGAGACTGCCGAACAACCGGTTCGGATCGAGCCAGTTCATCATCGGGCCGAGCAGGATCCCGCAGAGCAGCAAAAACAGGATGGCCGGCAGTCTCAGTCGCCAGGCGATCCATTGGCACCCCATGCCGGCCAGGAGGGTGATCGACAGCGCCACCACGGCATGTTCGTTCATGATGGCGTATTTTGCCTTCGTATCATTTTTTGGCGATGACCCACACGGCATGAACGATGCCGGGAATATACCCGAGCAGCGTCAGCACCAGGTTGATCCAGAAGTGTTTACCGATCCCGACCTGGAGAAAAACCCCCAGCGGGGGCAAAAAAATGGCGAACAAGATGCGAATCAAATCCATAATCAATTCCTTTCTCAAAATAATGGGGTATTGTCAATTCCCGGGTTCGCCTGCCGTTCGGCACCGATGTCAGATTTCGAACACACGCTTGAAGATCCGGCCCGCGGCAAGCGGTAAAAGGCTCATTCCGAAAACAAGCAGCCAGCCTTCTCGCGTTGGCGCCGCCACATCCAGAATTTCGGACAGGATCGGCAGCTCAACGGCGGCAAAAATAAGCAGAAGGCAGAGCGCCAACGCCGCCCAGACAAAAGGGTTTCGCGTGATGTCGTTTCGCAGAAATCCGGCGCCGGGGTCGGACATGTTGAAAATATGCCACAGTTGGGCCAGTGCCAGGGTTAGAAACGAGATGCTTACAGCCTCTCGTTCCCCGAGTCCAAAGCCGTTAATGGCGACGGCAAGGGCACCGAGAACAGCGATTGTGATGAACAGACCGTAGCCGCCGACGACAACCCAGTGACGGCGGGTGATGATGGGCTCGCCGGTCGGCCGGGGCTCCCGTCGCATCACCTCCGGGCTTCCTGCGCCGACGCCCAGGGCCAACGCGGGAAAAACGTCGGTCACCAGATTCAAAAACAGGATTTGCAGGGGCAGCAATGGGAGGGGCGCCTTAACGGCGGCCGCCAGCCCCACGCTCGCGATCTCGCTGACATTGCAGGAGATGAGGTAGACCACGAATTTACGGATATTGTCAAAGATAACTCTGCCCTGGGCGATGGCGGCCACAATGCTTGAAAACGCATCGTCCTGCAGCACCATATCCGCGGCTTCCCGGGCGACCTGGGTGCCCCTGAGCCCCATGGCGATGCCGATATCGGCCTTCTTGAGGGCCGGTGCATCGTTCACGCCGTCCCCCGTCATGGCGACCACTTCCCCCTCGGCCTGGTAGAGGCTGATCAGATCCAGTTTCTGCCTGGGGCTCACCCTTGCAAAGATGGGAATGCGGACGAGCCTGCGTCGATCGGCCCTGGAAAGCGTTTCCGGAGTTTTCAAATCCTTTCCTTCGACGGCCTCGGCATTTTTGTCGTGGGTGAGGCCTACCGCGTCGGCAATGTTTCGAGCCGTGAGGATCTGATCGCCGGTCACCATGACGACCCTGAGTCCGGCTTTACAGGTGACATTCAGGGCATCCCGGATATCGGCTCTCGGCGGGTCGAGGAGTCCCGCCAGGCCGATAAGGGTCAGGTCCCTGTATGGCGGGGCTTCGACGCTCGATTCTCTCTTTTGCGCAAATGCCAGTACTCGCAGTCCGAGACGGGCGAGCCGTTCGGTATGCGCCGTCCAGACATCCCGGGCTTCTTCGCTGAGTTCTGATTCACCGGCTTCGGTCAATATCCGTGTGGATGAACTCAGTACCGCCTCGGGGGCGCCCTTGACGGCCACCAGAACGCCGTTTTCATCCTCATGAAAGGTGGCCATCATCTTGCTTTCCGTGTCAAATGCCTCCTCTCGGACTTCCGGAAAGGATGCGACAAGAGGCTTTCGGTGGATGCCGCCGGGAATGCCCGCCGCGAGAAGCGCAATTTCCAACGGATCCCCGCTGCTTTTGCCGTCGTCGCCTTCCTCATAGGCGGCATTATTGCATAGCACCGCCACCCGGAGCAGGCATTGCAGGGTCGAAAAATCCTCCGGATGAACCTGCCGGTCATCCAGGAGGTACCCTTTTTCTGCATCGGTCCGGATCTCGCCGGCATCGACGACAAGACGGCTCACGGTCATACGGTTTTCCGTAAGCGTGCCGGTCTTGTCCGTAAAGATGACCGTTGTCGCACCCAGCGTTTCCACCGACGAGAGCCGATTGATCAGGGCGTTTCGCTTTGCCATGCGGTGCATTCCCTTGGCCAGGGCGATGGTCGCTACGATGGGCAGCCCCTCGGGGATACTGGCCACGGCAAGGGCAATGGCGGTTTCCAGGGTGATGAGAAGGTCTTTTCCTCTGACAAGGCCGGCCGCCCCGATGACGGCAGTGATCGCGAGCGTGACCCAGATGAGTTTGTGCCCCAATTGGTCAAGTCGTTTTTCCAGTGGGGTGATTTCGTCTTCGGCTTCGGCTACGAGGGCGGAGATCCGACCCAGTTCCGTCTCCATGCCCGTAGCCGTGACTACCCCTTCACCGGCCCCCCGGGTGATCGCCGTGCCTTTATATATCATGTTCGTGCGCTCGGCCAAGGAGGCTTTCACCGGCAGGATTGCAACACTTTTTTCGACAGGCAGGGACTCGCCGGTGAGCGCCGATTCGTCGGCTTGCAGCTTGGAAGCCGCTATCAGGCGGATATCCGCCGTGATGACATCCCCGCCCTCGATCACGACGATGTCGCCCGGTACCAGGGTGTCCGCCGGCACCGCCATCACGCGACCGTCCCGTCGAACTCGGGTTTTCGTGCTTCCCATCCGGCGAAGCGCCTCCATGGAACGCACCGCCTTGAGCTCTGTGGCGAAGCCGATGGCGGCGTTGATAAAGATGACCGCCAGGATGGCCGAACCTTCCAGCCAGTCGCCGAAAAAATAAGAAAGGGCGGCTGCGGCCCCTAAAAGGACGATGATCAGGTTTTTGAACTGATCCAGAAGAATCCGCCAGGCCTGCTTCTTTTGAATTTCGCGCAACCGGTTTCTGCCGTACCGTTTTTTACGGGCTGAGACCTGGGGCCGCTTCAGACCTGAATCCCTGTCGACTTCAAATGCTGAGAGCACTTCATCAATGGGATGGCTCCACGGCGTTTCGATCATTTTCCTCCTTGCGGAAATTGTCGTCGGCAGTTCGATACCAGGCCTTTTGAATTCCGGTAAATATGGAGAAACACCATATGTGCCGGCGACCCGGGATGCGTACACATCGATGTCGAACCGTCATTGAAAATAGGCTTCCAGTACATATTGGGCGACCATTCGGTGTGTATTGAAAAAAGAACCGTTCAAAGCGATGTTGTAGGCCATCATATTCATCCAGCGGGAGCGGTCTTCGTAAAAGCACGGCAGAATCTGATGCTCCAGCTTGCCGTAAAGATCATCGGCATCCAGGGCATCGTATGCCGCCGAGGTCTCCCGGACATCGTGAATGGCCGGGCCCGTCTCGGTTTTGACACGTCTCGGGCCGATGGACCAGCCGGTCACACCCTCGATGTAGCCTTCGATCCACCAGCCGTCCAGCACTGAAAAATTGACCACGCCGTTGGCGGCCGCTTTCATGCCTGATGTTCCCGAAGCCTCCAGCGGACGCATGGGGGTGTTTAACCAGATATCGACCCCGGACACCAGAAATTTCGCCCGATACATGTCGTAATTGGGAATATAGACCATTTTGATATCGTCGTTCAGTTGGCCGCCGGCTTGATGGATCTCCTGGATGAGGGCTTTACCCTCGGCGTCGGCGGGATGCGCCTTTCCTGAATAGAGGATCTGAAGCCGTCCGGATCGGGATGCGATTTTTTTGAGACGTTCGGTGTCCCGCAACAGCAGGGTGGCTCTTTTGTAGGCGGCCGCGCGCCGTGCAAACCCGATGGTCAGAACATCGGGATCCATCGAAATCCCGTATTGGGCCTCGATGAAATCGAAAAGCTCCCGTTTGGCGGCTTGATGCGCCTCCCAGATCTCTGCCCGGGGGATATCCAGTGCATTCCGGAGGGCATAGGAATCCTGCCGCCAGTTTGGAATATGGCTGTCGAGGACGGCGGCCATGCTGTCGCAGATCCATGTGCGGATGTGGATGCCGTTGGTGATGGCGTCGATCCGGTATTCCGGAAACATTTTCTGAGAAATCTCTCCATGTTTCTGGGCGACGCCGTTGATGTATTCCGCGTGGTAGAGCGCCAGGTAGGTCATGTTCAGACGACCGTCGGTGTCGATGATGTTGCTGTGGCCTAGATCCTCAAAATGGAAACGATCCCGCAAAACATCCCGGACCGTGTCCACGTCGAAGGTGTCATGTCCGGCCGGCACCGGCGTATGGGTGGTAAAAACGCACAGCGCTTTGACCTTGTCCAGGTCTTGTTGGTAGCGGTCCATCAGTTCGAGGGTCAGCAGCGCCGCATGACCCTCGTTCATGTGATAGGCTTGGAGGTTGTCGTGATCAAGAATCTGAAGCATATGCGCCCCGCCGAATCCCAGCACGACTTCCTGTTTGAGTCGGTACCGCTCGTCGCCGCCGTAAAGATAAGCGCTGATTTCCCGGTCTTCGGGTTCATTTGCAGCGAGATTGGTGTCGAGAAACAGCACTGGAACCGTATATCCGGTGATGCCCTTCACCGGGTAGACCCAGGCCTGGACCAGGACGGAGCGGCCTTCGATGTCAACGGTGACTTTTTCGGTCAGCAACGTCATGAAATTCGATGGGTCCCATTCCACCGGCACTTCGATCTGATTTCCATCGGAGTCGATTTCCTGATGAAAATAGCCTTTGGTGTATAGGAGCGTGACCCCTATGGCCGGGACACTCAGGTCCGCGAAAGATTTGAGCGTATCGCCGGCGAGAATGCCCAGACCGCCGGAATAGGTGGGGATTTCAGGTTGAAGGCCGACCTCCATGGAAAAATAGGCGACCTTTCGATCCTGGGGAGTGTATATCGAATACGGATTCATCATGATTCTCCTATTTGTCTTGTGGACAGGGAAAAAATAATGGCGGTCCGCTGTAGCGTATCCGTTCCGATGCTGCCGCTGTCGAGATGTCTTTCGACCGGTTGTCAGTTATGACATATCCCGCTTTCAGGCGTTTCTGCAATAGATTTTGTCTCAAATTTTCATATTTGATGCCCGAGGCCGCCGGGATGCGGACATCATTGAAATTTGTTTTCTTTGTGTTTTTTTGCGATCGTGGCGGCCAACCGGTCCAAGGCATTCAAATCCGGTGCTGAAGGGGCGCCTTTGCACATTACCGGATCCAGAATCTCGGCTTTGAGGTTGGGGATCATAGCCGACAGGGTTTCCACGGTCTTTCCCCCCCAGCCGTAGGACCCGATAATGGACAGGAACTTGACCTTGGGCTTTAAGGCATTAGCCAGGAGTGCCGCATAGGCGGCGAGGGGATGGGGGCCGGCAAGAACGGTAGGAACCCCGATGATCACGGTAGCCGCATCCACCAGGGCCATGGCGAGTTTGCCGATATCCGTGACCGCCAGGTTGAACATCTCGACCCGGACCTCTTCCGCGACGAGAGCGGAAGTCAAACGGTCGACCATTTGTCTCGTGCTGCCGTGCATGGAGACAAAGGGCAAAACGACAAGGTTGTGCGGGGGTCCCGAGACCCAATCCCGGTAAGCGTCCATGATCCAGGCCGGACGATCGTAAATCTGGCCGTGACTGGGGGCGATCATTTGAATGTCATACGCTTCGAGCTTTTGCATGTTTTTTTCGATGATGCTTCGAAAGGGCATCATGATTTCAGCAAAATAGCGTTTGGCGGCTTCATTCACGCGTCCTTGATCGGTCACGAAGAGATCGCCGGAAGCGATATGTGAGCCATAAAAATCGCAACTGAAAAGCAGTTTGTTTTCCTGCAGATAGGTCACCATCGTTTCCGGCCAATGGACCCATGGAGTGTGAATGAATTTGAGGGTCTTGTCTCCCAGAGAAATCGTTTCGCCGTCCGCCACGGTGACAAAGCTGGATTCGTTGATGGCGAACAGATCCATCAGCAGGTTTTTGCCCTTGGACGTCACCACCACCTTGGCCTCCGGAAATTTTTCGAGGACACGGATAATGCTGCCGGAATGGTCCTGCTCGGCATGATGAGAAACGATAAAATCGATTTTATCCACCCCGTCGAGCTGCGCCATCAACGTCTCTGCCATCGATGGATCGACGGTGTCCAGCAATGCGGTTTTTTCACTCCCTTCGATCAGATATGCATTGTAAGTGGTGCCGTCAGGAAGCGGAATGAGGGAATCGAAAAGTCGCCGATCCCAATCGACTGCACCCAGCCAGTAAATTTTTTCCATTACCATTCTTTTTTGCATGACCCAATCGCCTTTCGTTATCTGTTACCAACTTTCGACTTTCAGAGGCCGGCACCGCTTTCCGGTCACGATCATGATAGTCGAAAGTTGAACTGTTATATGTTCCGGGCGCAGCCTGAGGCTTTCATGACGGTTGCTGTAACGCGGTGCCGGCAGAATGGAAGCGATCCCGTTCAGTGGTGAGTTTTCGTGCCGCTCGAACGCGGCGAAAGATCACCGGTAAAAACGGCAAGGCTGCCCCATCCTCGGGGTTTTTGAATGTGAATATGAATTCACTTAAAGAAGAAGAACGGGAGTTGTCAAGAAAAAAATACGCGTTGATATAAAATAAATTTATTTTTTAAATCCATAAGTTGTATGCTTGGGGTACGCTCCTGAACGGTTTCGGCGGGCTCAGGGCCGGCCTTCATCAAAATATGAGATAGATGAACGAATTAACCACGTACACGTATCGCGGCGATAAAATCCTTGAGAAATAGACGGAGATGTGTTTCAAAAAGATTACATACAAACCACCAGAAGCATCTGTGAATTGTGCTTCAAAAAAAGTACGGGGAAATCCAAATGAACGCTGATTCATGTCCTCAAATCACGGAAGACGCTCTCGACCGCCCTCTCGAGGGTGAAGAAAGACAACTGGCCGACTGCCTGCTCTCATCCCTTATCCGGCCTGATGCCATCGTGGATAAGATCATCGCAGGCCCGAAATTTATCGCGGTGACGGCCGCCGGTCGCATGGGGCTTTCCTCCCTGCTGGGGTCGAGGCCCCGGGAGCACGAAAAGACGTTGGTTCATCAAATGACGGCAAAACCGCTCAGGGAAGTGGCCGCCCTGATCCGCAGACCGTCTCCCTTTGCCGTTTCCCTCGGCTTTGCCGCGTTGAATGCCGCCAATACGCCCGATCCAACGGATGTTGAACCGTCCAATTTTCCGGCGGATGATCTGATTGCCGGACTCGGCAAAAATAAGATTACAGGTCTTGTGGGTCAATTCCCTTTTATTGAATCCCTGAAAAAGCGCGTAGGTACCTTTCATCTGTTTGAACTGAGGGATGTCGCGGATGCCGTTCCCCGTCATCAGTGGGAGCGTCGACTCGCCGAATTGGATGTCCTGGCCGTCACCGGAACTGCCCTGTTGACCCGCAGTATGGCCTGGTTCCTCTCCAGGGCTCCCCAGGCGATCACCGTGATTGTCGGCCCCACCACCCCTTGTTCGGCTGCACTCTTCAGCCGGGGGGCGGACTATCTTTGCGGCTCGGTGGTGACAGACATGGAGAAAGTGGCCCTGGGGATTCATGCCGGCCTGCCTTTCAAGAAAATCAAAAAGAACGGTGGGGTGATCTTCGCGCAATGGGAAAAACAGGGCTGAAAGCCCCTTTTCAGAGAGTCTGGAAGCGCTGGGAACCCTGTGATGTGATTGATGGACCGTGCGTGAAAAAAAATGGATCAGGGGTGTCTAATCAATGGAGGAAAAAGCTATGAACAAAGGGCAGAGCGTTTTATTTGGGATCGATGACTCCGATTTTGCCCGGCAGGCCTTATCGGAGATAGGCGGTTTGTTAAAAAAAAATGAAAATCTGAAGATAACAGTATTTCACGGCGTCGCCGAACCGGATTTTTCCGCATTTCTCGAATCCATCGGTGAAGAACCCCGTGCCTTGGAAAAGTATCGGGAGCGCTGGGATTTGAAAGCACGGACGGTTCTGGAACAAGCCGAAGAGGTCCTGGCGGAATCCGGATTCGATCCCGGAAAAACGTCAACCGTTCTGGACAAAAAATGCGGTGACCCTGCCGACGCCATGCTAAAGGCGGCCGATAACGAAGGGATCGAGACCATCGCCGTGTCGCGATGGGGAAAATCGACCATATCGCGCAAGCTGATCGGATCGGTCACATACCGTCTCGTCCAGTCGGCGGATGATCTGGCACTCTGGGTCATCGATCCTCGAATCTGCTCCAACAACGTTCTGATCGGCCTTGTCGGCGCACCCATCAGCCAGAGGGTTGTGGACTACACGGTTCGATATTTTTCCCATCTCAAGGAGAGCAAATTTACATTTTTTCATGTGATTCCACCCATACCGCCTCAATATTGGAGTTCAGAGGACATCAAGGATATGGAAGAGGATGAAAAGCATGAGAAAATAGCGCGATGGCTGAAAGAGTATACAGACAAGGTCAAGGCAACGGCCGACGACGCCAAACAAAAGCTGGTCGCAGCGGGCGTTCCGGAGCGGAACGTGGTGTTCAGGTTTCAACCGCAACAAAAAGGTATTGCCAGGGATATCCTCCTGGAACTGGAGCAGGGCAACCATGGCATTCTGGTTATCGGACGCAGAGGTTACAAGGACATCAGGGAGTTTGGTCTCGGGAGCAAGGCCAACAAGGTGCTCCTGAGCGGTCGTGCGTTTGTCATTTGTCTGGTCAACTGAGTCGTTGCCGCCGGGAGCCGGCTTTTTCATTGCTCATGAGAGGGTTGAAAAATTCCGAAAGATGATGCCCACACTCTTTATATCCCACGGTCCGCCGGCTATTGCCCTGATGGAAAACCCAACGGCGGTTTTTCTGAGAGCCCTGGGCGAACGCCTGCCTCGGCCGAAGGCCGTTGTCTGCGCATCCGCCCACTGGGAGGCCTGGCGGCCCCTGGTTTCGGCGGGCGCAGCGCCTGTCACCATCCATGATTTCGGCGGGCCCCCAGCCCTGTTCAACCTTCGATACGCCGCCCCGGGTTCGCCGGCATTGGCCGCCGAGATCCTGACGTTGCTGGCGAAAAACGGTATCGCAGGCGCAGCGGCTCCGGATCGCGGCCTCGACCATGGCGCCTGGATCCCCTTGATGATGGCGTTCCCCGATGCCGGCATCCCTGTGGTGCAGGTGTCGGTTCAGACGGAAACGGACGCGGCCTGGCATTACCGCTTTGGCGAGGCCCTCACGCCGCTTCGGGAAAAGGACATCCTCGTCATGGGCAGCGGCGGGGCCGTCCACAACCTGGACGAAATCGGCGGATATCCACTGGATGCACCACCGCCGGACTATGTCAGCCGTTTCGACGAATGGCTTGCGGCCGCTGCAACCGGGGGAGAGGTCGAAGTCCTACTGGAGTACAGGAAACGCGCTCCCGAGCCCGACCGATGCCACCCCTATCCGGCCGAACATTTTCTGCCTTTTTTCGTCGCTATGGGCGCCGGCGGGGGCACCGGCGCCCGGCGGATTCACCAGGGATTTATGTACGGGACCCTCTCCATGGCCGCATATCTGTGGGGAGAGGCGTGAGGTGACGGCATTCGCCTCAGAAGCGACGAAACGGGTGATTGCAAATGGGGCTGAATTCCCACTCCCCATGCGTCGCCGGGCCCATCACGACGGCTCCCCCTGCCGGATGTCGATGGGCGACAGGTCCACCTCGGCCGGAGGCAGAGCCCTGGGGATTTCGAGGTTCTCGAAAAAGAGTTCGATCTCCCGCTCCCGGCGCTTCCTGAGTCCGGCCAATTCACGGCCGCCGGCTTTCACCCAGCGGCGCAGCTGGAAGGGCACCCCGTCAAAATCGTTCCGATTAACGACCTTGAGCAGAGTGGAGCGCCGGAAATTACCGCCGCCGACGTTGTAAACGAAATCGCATAGCGCGGCATACTGGCCGTCGGTCAGTTCCACGTCCACTGCTGTCAGGACCACCCGCTCAGCAATTTCCATGTCGTCGCGGAGAATGTCGGCCCCTTCGGGCTCCGTCACACCGTCGAGAAAGTGTTCGGGTTCGTTGCCGTCGCAGGGGGCCAACTTGACCAGGTGGCCGTAAGCGATGGTACAATATCTCGCCGCATCATTGTAAAGATGACTTCTGAAGCCTTCCGAATCCTTGGTCAGCTGAAGCCCCCTGTCATAAATGCCGCGAAGCTCGACGCCGGGCGGCAACACGGCGCGTTCTTCGGGTTCCAGAAATATGCCGGCCGTTATTTTATCGATAGACAAATAGGTGGTGGTATCGATATGTCGACATGTCCATGTCAGGGCAACGGCTCCTGTGAGGATGATAAAGGTCAGGATCTGAAGACGTTTCATTTTGAGGGCCCTCCTGAAATTTAAGTGTGGATGTTGTGTATCGCGTTGATCGTCATTTTTTCCCGGCTGCGGGGAATGCGGTGTTTGCAAAAATTCTACTGCTTTCGGACAGCCTCAGCCGCAGCGGCCGAGTGTTGCATGCAGATGATAAAAGCGATGACGGAAGGGGCGGGAGAAACGGTATTCCGAATCATTTTTCGAGAGCGCAACCGGCAGTCTGATCGGCTGTTTCGAAACCATAACGTCAATATAATTTTGGGGGGGACGGTTGTCTATAAGGAAAAGTGTGCTCATATTATTCTTTATAAAAAAAGCGCTTGGCTGTTCCATGAGAAAAAAAGCGTGTCAAACGGCATTGGAAACCGTCTTTGGCCATACTCAGACCGACAGATTCCCGCGCCTCCAAGACACAACGCAATTTATTTCATCTTCTTCCGGTTAACTTCAAATACGCTGCCGTCATCATCATCCGGGGCTTGCAGCAGAATTCCGCTTCAAGCGGTTATCCAAAAACCATCCTTCAACCATTCTATACACTGTAGGCGTGTCGGGAAGTTCCGATTATCTCAATCATCAATCCTTAAACCGTGTGGATGCGATATGATTGAACGTATTGACAGAAAACTGACGGAATGGGTCGGCGATATCCTGGGAGACGTGAAGGTCTGGTTGGGCGCGCCGGAGAAAAAGGACACCGACACCGTCGGGGTCTACCTGACGGATATTCTGCCGTCGTCTCCGGCCCACGTCACCCGCAGGGCGCCCCTGCAGGTGATGCTGTGCTACCTGTTGACCGTCTGGTCCGAAGAGCCTCTGGAAGCCCACAAGATGTTGAGCCGACTGCTTTTCGCCGCGATGGAGCACCCCGAATTCGAGGTGGATCTGGCGGAGGTGCCCGCCCAGACGTGGTCCGCATTCGGGATCAAGCCCCGCCCCTCGTTCAAGATCCGGCTTCCCCTGCGCGTCGAACGGACGGACCTCACGACGCACAGGGTCAGGGGCCCGATGGAGATTCGCCGCACCTCGATTTCCGCGATGGAGGGGATCGTGATCGGGCCGGCGGACCAGCCCATCGACAACGCCCGCATCTCCCTCCCCGCCTGCAAACTCATCACGACCACCGATTCCCGCGGCCGGTTCGCTTTCGAAAGCGTCCCGTTGCTTTCCCAGGGGATGTTGAAGCTCCATGTGGAGGCTCGGGGACGAGAGGTGGTCAGGGAGATTGCGTCAACGGAGATGATTGAAGAAAAGTTGATTATCCACATCGATTTATAGGAGGTTGACATGCCAACCTACATGACACCCGGCATCTACATCGAGGAGGTGGCCACAGGTGCGAAGCGGATCATGCCCGTAGGTACCAGCACCGCCGCCTTTCTGGGGGAGGCGCCCTATGCCGACGCCTACCTCAACGAACCCGTCGCCATCAACAACCCGTCACAGTTCATCCGTAAATTCACCAAACAGGATTCCCCCGGCACCGACCTCGCCCGGGCCGTAATGGGCTTTTTCGCCAACGGCGGTTCGCGGTGCTATGTCCTCAACGTCGGCAGTGGGAACCCCATCGCCGGAGATCCACGGCGCCGTGAGGGCATTGCGGCGCTGGAAACCGTCGACGAGGCGAAAATCATCGCGGCGCCCGGATATGCCGATCCGCTCTCCTATGAGGCTATCATCACCCATTGCGAAAAGATGGGGGACCGCTTCGCCATCCTTGACGCCCCGGCGGAGGTGGATGACATCGACCTTCTCAAGAAGGTGTGCACATCGGGATCCCTCTCCGATGGAGAGCAGAGCGGCGAAAAATCAGGACTTCGGGCTCGTGAGACGGTCTCTGCCGCCTACTATTTCCCGTGGATTGAAGCGCCGGATCCCTTTGACCCCAAAAAAATCGTCAGAACACCGCCCTCCGGTCATGTCGCGGGCATCTATGCCAGAACCGACGCCCGGCGAGGGGTTCACAAAGCCCCTGCCAACGAAGTGGTTCGGGGGGCGCTGGACCTCGTGTACAAGGTCACGCGGGAGGAGCAGGGCGAACTCAACCGTGCCGGCGTCAACTGCATTCGCTTTTTCCCCGATGCCGGTATTCGCGTGTGGGGCGCCCGGACGTTGGCCGGCGAGTCGAGCGAGTGGCGCTACATCAATGTCCGTCGCCTCTTCAATATGATCGAGGAATCCATCGACGCCGGGACGCGCTGGGTTGTCTTCGAACCCAATGACGCTCGGAGCTGGAAAACCATCGAGAGGAACGTTCGGGCATTTTTGACGACCGTATGGCGCGACGGCGCCCTGAAGGGAGACTCCCCTGAAAAGGCGTTTTTCGTGAAATGCGACGAGGAGACCAATCCGCCTGATGTCATCGACGCCGGAAGACTGGTGACGGAGATCGGGATCGCTCCTGTCAAGCCTGCAGAATTTATCATCTTCCGCATTGGTCAATGGATCGGCGGTGCCGGAACCGAAGAAGCGGCGGCGGGCGGCGGACAAACCGAAAGTGAAGGAGGATGATCATGCCGGATATGGATATCTATCGGTCATATAATTTCGTGTTGGACATCCAGAACGTAACGGTGGGGTATTTCACCGAGGTCAGCGGATTGAGCGTCTCGGTGGAGGCGATTTCGTACCGGGAAGGAGGCGGCGCGGCAGCGGTCCGGAAACTGCCGGGAAGGGTGGAATACGGCGACGTGACCCTCAAATGGGGAATGAGCGATTCCACCGAACTCTGGACCTGGCTGATGAGTGCGGCTGCCGGAAACGTCGAGAGAAAGGAGATCTCGATCATTCTTCTGAAGCCGGATGGGCAACAGGAGAATACCCGCTGGAATCTCCATAGCTGCTGGCCGAGGGCATGGCGCGGGGCAAGGTTGGATGCCCTTGGGCAGGAGGTTGCCTATGAAACCCTTACCCTGGTCCATGAAGGGATTGAGCGGGCATGACGGCCGACTCCCTTCGAAAACTGCTGTTTGCCGCAGTCCTTGCCGTTCACCGCGGTATTTTCGGTCTGGCCCGGAGACTGACCGAGATCGACGAGAGGAAGAAGTCGGGTTTTGAGAAAAGATCCGTCGACCCTGATAAGCCTCCTGCCGCGATGCTTCCGACCGAAGAAGCTACCGGAGGACCGCCCAGGCACTGGGTCGACCGGGTGAGTCGGTATGCACCCGAACTGCTGCTGCCGCCCATACGGGGCGAAGTGTTTCATGATCGGTCTGCCTTCGGGCGAGCAGAGCGGGCAGAGGGTGATCTGCCCGGGAAGATGGGGGACCACGGGGTCGAAGCGCTGTCGGTTTCAGGCGATGACGGCGGGCGGAAAGACGGAATGGCTGAGGAGCGCGGGAGGATATTCAAAGAGGATCGCGGATCGGATATCGGCCGGGAACGCTTTTCGGAACACGCGATCCGGATCCCCCAAAAACCGGAACAGACCCTTGGGAAAAGCGCTGTCCCACTGAATGCCGTGACGGGAACGAGTGCCGGCCGAGGACCTGTATCCACGCCGGAAATCCAAGCGGAGCAAACGTCATCACCTTACAGCCCGGACAACGACGGGACGAGAGATGAGAGTTGGGATCGGTCGGGCGATGAAAGCCGTCGGTGGAATCCGAAACTTGTCTCAGCCCTGAGTTCGGAGGGAATGTCCGTCTCGCGGCGGCATATAACCGGTTCGCCGTCCGCCGAGGCATCGGGGCATGACGCCGATGTCTCAAGGGCGCAGGCCGGCACGACAAAAAGCGTTTTTGTCGAGGACGGGGAATCCCCTTCGGCGGAACCTGATAACCGGAGATCCGCCGATGCCTTGAAAAAGAACGGTGCGCTTCCAACGGCCGCAAGGTTTCACCGGCGCCGGCGGGAGGCACCGGCGGACGCTGAACGAATTTCACGCCTCAGTCCGTCCGGGAAAGCGTCGAAAGAGTTTCACGACGATGAAAAGATCTTCCCGGGATCCGAAGCGAACATCGTTTTGATTCACACGGAGGCCGACGAAAACGGGCGAGCGGACCCGATATCGATGCACCACGGTCGATCGGATGCAGAGCCCGGCGGCCGGGACGACGGTGCTGTCCAATTCGAAGACCGGCCTTGGCCCCGGCTGCCGGACGAGGAGCCCATCAGGAGCGGCGCCGATGATCGATCCGGTCTCTGGCCCCTGCTGCTCGATGAAACCCAGACACGGGGGAGGAAGCATGAGGACCGGGCGGCGCGTGAAGCCTTCAGGACGGCGCTCCGCGAGCATGTTCGGCTGCAGCGGCTCGAAAAAGAACAGGAGGGGGAAATATGGAACGCGTGGCCTTTTTGATCGAGAGGACTGGTGAGCGGATCGGGTGCCTGCTGAATCCCGAGAGCCTCCTGTTTCGTCGCCAAGCCGGCGTCGTCACCCGGCATGACGCCGGCGGCATCGCAGCCGGTACGGGCCGGTACGACGATCAATTGCTCTGTCGCGGCGGCGGCCTTACCGAGTTGACCTTCAACCTGCTTTTCGATGTTTCGCTGGCGGGCTCGTCCGGCTCGTCCATGAGCGTGAACGACGTTAGGGACCTGACAGGACCCATCTGGCGGCTTTCCGAGAACAGCGCCGACGGCACCCCCCCCATATGCCGCTTTGTGTGGGGCAAGAGCTGGCATCTGCCCGGTATCATCACATCCGTTGCCGAGCGATTTGAATATTTCAATGCCGACGGTGTGCCCCGGCGGTCCTGGATGCGGTTACGCTTTCGTCGAGTTGCCGAACCCGTGGCGCCGTCGGTCCCTGAACGTCGGGCGGTCGCCGACGGGGTGACGGGTCCTTACGGGTCAACGCGCCCACTTGAATCCCACGAGGTGAAGGGAAATGAACGACCGGACCAGATCGCCGCCCAATGCTACGGCGACCCCTCGCTGGTGCGGGCCCTGATGGCCCACAACAACATCGACGACCCCCTTCATATGCCGGCTGGGAAGATGCTCGACATTCCACCCCTGGAGAAACTGGAGGCACTGTTGTGAGCGCCCCTGCCGTCATCCCCGCCGTGACCGTTGAGATGGACGGGCTCCGTCTTGCGGAATCGGATGTCCGGTCCATGGGCGAGGTCCGCGTTTACCAGGCACTCTCTCTTCCGACGGTGTGCGAACTGGCCTTTTACGAGCCTGAAGGCGCCGTGGTCGGCGCCGCCGCAGTGGGGCCGGGCACCGCCCTTCGCATTCGCGTCGAAGGTCTCGACCCGTTCCTTTTCGAGGGTGAACTCACGGCGGTGGAATACGATTACGGCCCGGGAGGGGAGCGGCGGGTCTACATGAGGGGGTATGATATGCTTCACCGGCTGCGAAAGCGTCAGCCGGTCCGATCCCACGTACAGGTCAATTTCGTCGAGCTGGCGCGGACCCTGGTTTCAGACCTCGGGTTTTCGGTGTCGACCGTCGACCCCGGTCCGGTTTGGCAGGAGCTCTTCCAGTACGGTCAGTCGGATCTGGATCTCCTGGCGGAGATCGGCGAGCGATGCGGCCAGTATTTCACCCTCCGGGGATCGGCTTTGCACCTGACGACCCTGGACGGTTTTGGTACGGCCCTTCCCCTTGAGCTGGGAGCCGCTTTGATCGAAGCCCGTGTCGAGATCAATGCGGAAACCGCCTGCCGGATCGTCGAAGCCCGGGGGTGGGACCCCCATCGGGCGACGCCGGTCGTCGGATCCGCCAGTCGGGCGCGTATCGGGCGGAACGTCCCGGCAGCGGTCTTTCCCGAGCAGGTCGGCGGATTGCCCCGACGCACCCTTGTCGATACGCCGGTTCAGGAAGATCTCCATGCCGAAGGCATTGCTCAGGCCGAGTTGGATCGGCGGGCTGCCCGGGAAGTCGTTTTCCGGGGAATCGCCGAGGGCGACGCAAGACTGAGACCCGGCACCCCCGTCGATGTTTCGGGGGTGGCGCCGCACCTGGCGGGGCGTTACGTACTCACGGCGGTGCGTCATATCATCGATCGGCGGAAGGGGTACGTTTCGGAACTGGATACATCGCCCCCGCCCGGTCGCTTTCACGCCCGCGGCACTTCGGCCACCCTTGGGGTGGTCAGCCGTGTCGACGATCCCGAGGGGATGGGGCGTGTCCGTGTCGTGCTGCCCAATTACGGCGATGTCGAAGCCGGATGGTTCAACGTGGTAAGCCCCGGCGCCGGGCCGGGCAAGGGGATGATGGCGCTTCCCGACGTCAACGACCGGGTGCTGGTGGTCCTCATTAACGGCGACCCTGCCCAGGGTGTCGTTATCGGGGGGCTTTACAGTCTTTCCGCCCCCCTGGATACCGGGGTTTCGGACGGGGCCGTTCGACGCTTCAGCGTAATGACGCCCGGCGGCCTTCGCGTTCGGCTCGATGACGAAACAAAGACGGTGGATGTCGAAAACGGAGAAGGCGACCGTATCGCGATGTCGCCGGAAGAGATTCTCATGGCCGACAGCCGCGGGAGTCACATAACGCTTTCGACGGGAAAGTGCAGAATCGTCTCGACGGCCGATCTCGACATCTCCGCTCCCGGAAGAAAGGTCACCATCAGCGGCAATCATATCGATTTTGAGAGGTCATGATGTATCTTCTGACGGAAAAAGCGAGGCTGGCCTGCGATCACGACAACGGCACCGTGGCTGTCGAGCCCACCCAGACCCTGGTAACCATCGCGAACGATCGGGTGTTGGTGGAAACCGACCCTGAGGGGCGTTCCATTTCCGGCTGCCCAAACGTTGCACCGGGGATCAAGGCCTGCGGCCTCACGCTGAAAGTCCGGGAAGGATACTCGGACCTGCTTTGCATCGAGGGGCGTCGGATCTGTCTGGATACGGTGACGGGCCTGACCGACGGCACCCCGCCGGGAGCGGTGACCTATACGGTTCGAGACCCCGGTCAGGATATCGCAGGAGAGCGCTGATGACATCTTTTGTTTCCCGAAGCATGCGGTTTTTGCACCCGGACTTCGACGAGAGCAGACTGTTTTCCGGCATCCAGATCGCCAGCACCGGGGGCATCGCCTTGATCTCCGGTGACGCCTCGGTGCGACAGTCGATCCTGATGCTGCTCACCACCACCCCGGGGGAGCGGGTGATGCGACCCGATTACGGATGCAGCCTCCGGCAGCTGGTGTTTTCGCCCAATGACGCCACCACCCACGGTCTGGCGATATTCTATGTGCGCAGGGCCATCACCCGATGGGAGCCCCGCGTCGAGATCCTCTTTCTGGATGCCGTGGCGGGTGTCGATGATCCCGAACGGATGGATATCCGCCTGGAGTATCGCCTGCGGCGAACCGGGCATCGGGAAAGTCTGGTCATACCTGTGTTCATGGCGGAGGACGTATCATGATGTCGATTAAAACCCCCAATCTGGATGATCGACGGTTTGAGGATCTGGTCGAGGAAGCCCGACGACGGATTGCCCGGCGCTGCCCCGATTGGACGGATCTTTCTCCCGGGGATCCGGGTATGGTGCTTGTCGAAACCTTTGCCTATCTCACCGATATCCTGCTCTACCGACTGAATCGACTTCCGGAAAAGATCTACATCGAACTTCTCCGTCTCATTGGGCTTCGCCTTCAACCGCCGTCAGCGGCGAACGTCACGCTTCGCTTTACATTGAACCGGCCCCAGGAACGACCTGTAGAGATCCCCCGGGGGACCCGGGTGACGACCGCGAGGGCCGACGCCGGCGTCGAGCCCCCGGTATTCGCGACCCTCGAGACGACTGTCCTCGCCCCCGGCGTCACCATTGCTGAGATCTCCGCGCGCCACTGCGATCTTGTCGATGCAGAACCGGTCGGTACCGGTACGGGTCTGCCCGGCCTGGTGGTTAACGTCTCTCGCCCTCCGATGATCGCCCCGACAGCAGGATCGAACGACCTGGTAGTGGGCGTCGAGGCGACGGTCGAGGAGCAGGACAGCCTCTCCGGTCCCTTCGTTTTTCATGAGGGCAGAAGCTTCCGGATCTGGCGGGAGGTGGAGAATTTTTCGGGAACCGGTGATGACCGATTCGTCTACACGGTCGACCGGGTGACCGGCGCAATTGTTTTCGCCCCCGCCGCCCGCATGAAAACCGCTGAGGGTTTTCTGGATAGCGGCGCCGTTGCTTTGGCGGAATTCCCCGCAGCGAATCGGGAGATCCGGATCTGGTACCAGTGCGGCGGCGGTGCAACCGGAAATGTCATGGCCCATACGCTGACGACCCTCAAAGATCCGATTCCGGGAATGGCCGTGACCAATCCGCTTCCGGCCACCGGAGGACGGCATGCCGAATCCCTCGAGAACGCGCTGCGGCGCGGGCCCCAGGAACTTCATGCGCTTCACCGGGCGGTGACGGCGCGGGATTTCGAACATATTGCCCGGCGATCTTCCGGCGCTGTCGACAGGGCCCACGCCATCACCAAGGCGATGCTGTGGTCCTATGCCCGGCCGGGGACGGTGGAAGTGCTGTTGGTACCTCATATTCCCGACCCTGTCCGGGATCGCGTGACCATCGACGATCTCCACACGCACGAGACCCCGGAAGCCCTCGAACAGATCCAGAAAGCCCTGGACGAACGGAAACCGCTCGGGACGACATGCATCGTGAAATGGGTTCACTGCAAGCCGGTCAAGGTTCACGCCCGGCTGGTCGTGTATCGCGAAGAGAATCCCTCTGCCGTGAGAGACCGTGTCCTGGCACGGCTATGGCGCACCATCAGTCCCCTTTCGACCGCGGGTGACGGCAAGGGATGGCCTTTCGGTCGACCTTTGACGCGTTGGGACATCTACCGGATCATCGATGAGGAACCGGGCGTGAGCGCCGTGTCGGATATTCGGATGGTGGTCGACGAGGTCCCGGATCGCGATGTCAGCACCATATCGGCCGATGCATACCAGCCTGCCACCTGGTATGCGGGGGCGGGCGAAAAGGTATTTCGGTCCACCAACATGGGTGACGGGTGGGAGTCGATCGGGCGATTCCCCAATGAACGGGTCGTTGCACTGACCTCATTTCCCCGGGAAACGGGTATTCAGGATCGTCCGGGACTTCTTGCCGTCGCCACCCAGATCACCGCGTCTGCCGATGCATCGGCTATCCACATCTCACACGACTGCGGGGAGAGCTGGACGGTGGGATTGCGCATGACCTTCAAGGTCGATGCCATGGCCTGGGTGGTAAGAGAGACGGTTCCGGTTCTCCTCCTTGCGACCGAACGAGGACTCTACGAACTGGCGATCCACGAGCATGCCGAACCTTTCCAGGTGCTGGTGGCCTCTGATCAGCCCTCTCTGGGCTTTTATGCGGTGACCGTTTCGACGGACGTCTGGGGAGGGACCAGTGTGGCGCTGGCCGCCCGGGGAGAAAAGGGAATATATCTTTCCGATGAGGGCGGCAAGACCGAAACGTACCGATGCATCGGTCTCGAGGGGGAAATGGTGCGACGCGTCGCTTTCCAGCACTACGGGGCCCACCGCTACCTGTGGGCCTGCACGGCAGCCATTGGGAACGACCCCGGCAGGGCTTGCTTCCGATGGCGGATGACGGGAGCGGAGGAGAACCCGGAGGGATGGCGCCATTTTGACCGGAATTGGAATGGCGGCGGATGCCGTGAGATCGCGTTTCGAGGCTCGGTGGTGCTGGCGGCCTCCCACCGAAGCGGGGTATTGCGTCTTGATGTCACGGACCCCGAACCTGCATGGGAGGCACCGACAATTAAATGCAACCTGCCCTTGAGGGGTCCCGAACGTTTGTTCCAGCCTGTCGATGCCCTGGCCGTGGATTCGGCCACGGGTTGCCTGTTTGCCGGAGGCGTCGAGGGGATCTATCGGAGCCGCGACCAGGGCAATGCTTACGAGCACGTGTCCAGCGGCACATTTGTCGAGCGGGTAACCTTGCCCGGCACGTGGCTCTTTTGCTCGGCGGAACACCGTCTGGAGGTGGAAAGCGAAGATGAAATCCAATGAGATCAAGGAATTGTTGCCCCAGCTTTTTCAACGAACCCTTCGGGACGGCGGCCCTCTGAATGCCCTGTTGGACGTGATGGCGTCGCTCCATGAACCGGTGGAAACGGTGCTGGCGGATCTGGCGACCTTTTTCAATCCCCGCACCGCACCGGACAAGTTTGTGCCGTATCTCGCCTGCTGGATGGATCTGGATCGTTTTTTCCCCCTCTACTGTGCACAAAACGAGGGATTTCAGCGCAACGCGGATCCCATCTCCTCGGGCAACGGATCTCTGCGGGAGTTGATCGCATCGGCGGCTTTCCTGTCGCAGTGGCGGGGGACGGCCAAGGGCTTGAAGCATTTTCTTGAAATCGCCACCGGCGTGGGCGGCTTCCGGTTGCTTGAAAACCTGGACGGGGAGGGGCAGCCGCGTCCGTTCCATGTCTGCATCATAATGCCGGACGACGCCGAACCGCACCGGGCATTGATCGAGAGAATCGTTGAACAGGAAAAACCGGCCTATGTCTCTTACGAACTCAAGAGCGGGTCGGCCACAGAGGGAAGGGAGGAGCCATGAGTATCGTTTCCATCAAGGAGGTCAAGGGGGTTGTCAAGTGCGGCAAAGACGGCAGAGCCGCGCATGTTTTCAACGTCAAAAACAGCATGGAGACCCGGATTCGGATCTCGACCCAGGTCG
>NZ_JBFXGG010000047.1:0-22593 GCF_050178255.1 Desulfococcus sp.
CCCGCGCGGTGGGGAGCGAGGACACCGAGGACCTGTGCCTCAACACGGGCCACATCGGCATCTATGTCAGCGCCAGGTATCAGGCCGAGTTCGCCCCCAAGATCGCGGCATGGCTCAAGGCCCGGGAGGACGGCGGGAAAAAGGCCGTTGAATCGATATCGGCAACGCCGCATCGCGTTAGCCGGAGAAAAAAATCATCTCCTGAAGAGAAAACACCCTTTGCCGCCGCGTCCAAAGCTTCACCACGTCACCCCTCTCAAAAAAGGGCTTGACACAATCGATTCTTGGGGAAATCGCAAAAACTGGAGAAACTTCATTGAAGGCGGCCTTACAGAACGTTTCCCATCAGATAATTTTCGATACAATCCTTGATCGTGCCGTCGGAAAAGGAACAGACGTGTTCCCGGCACGCGTCACACAGTCCTGCGTTGTCGAGACGGCAGGGATGAATGATCTCGTCGCACAGGCGGCAGGTTTCCATCAGAAATCGCACGCCGACCTGGAAATTCGATACTTCTTCGGCGTTCCCCGGGATACACCATCGAACCTCGGCATAATAGTCCTGTTTGACGTCCAGACCGCAGGCATCCGGTGCGGTTTCAAGTAGTTGAATCAGAATGCCGTCCCCCGGTCTCAATTCGTGCTCGGCGATGAAAGCCATGCCCCCGACGCTGCTGTTGAGCATCTCTCCTTTATGGATCGTTTGGGCCGTTTCCTTGGAAAACCGGATCGGAGCCCGGTATTCGTTGCGGGCAAATGCCCGCTGGGTGACAACGTTCATATCTGGCTCTCCTTGATATTTATCAACTGCTCCTGAATTACAGAAAACAGTATCCCTGTCTATGGGGAATAGCCTTCATTTGCCTGGGGGATTCTCCCATGTCGCCTTTTCTGATTCCCGGAGCTCCGAGACATTCGTTGATTGAAACCCGGCCAACCGGCGAACAGTCCTGAAATAGACGCGCACGACATAAAAACACCTTCTCTCATTCGGTGAACTGTTTCCGGTCAATAGCGTATTTTTTCATCTTGTAGTGAAGCAGTTGACGGGATATGCCCAGGCTTCGGGCTGCTCTGGAAACATTCCCCTTCGAATTCAGAAGCGCCTGAGAAACCATGTCCCGCTCCTGACTTTTCTGGGTTTCCGGCAGGCTGCCCGACACAGGAGGAAATCCGGCCCTGGCGGTCGACGGCGAAAACCGGTCGACTTCGGCTGCCGGGTGCAGGGGCACGGAGCAAGAGGGGACATCGTTCTCCGTCGAAAGCCGCCTGAAATCCGGATGGATGAAGTGAATCGGCAGATGGTGAGATTCTATGGTTTGCGAAACGCCTATCATGTTCATGGTTCCCTCGATAATATGTTCCAATTCGCGGACATTACCGGGCCACTGATAGGATTGAAAAAAGGCCATGACCTCATCGGAAACACCTTTGACCTGCTTGTTGAGAGCCAGGTTGTTCTTGTAAATGAAATGCCGCGTCAGGCTCTCGATCCCGTCCTTACGCTCCCGGAGAGGCGGGATACGCACAAAAACCACCCCCAGACGATAGAAAAGGTCCATCCGAAGACGTCCCTCTTTTATGGCTTGATGCGGATCGATGTTGACGGAGCTGATGATCTTGAGATCGATCTCGATGTCATTCGCAGCCCCGATGCGACGTACGCGCATTTCCTGAAGCGCTCTCAGTAACTTGGCCTGGAGGTTGACGGGCATGGAGTTGATTTCATCGAGAAACAGTGTTCCACCGCTGCTCTGCTCGAATATGCCGGCCTTGTCCATGGCTCCGGTGAAGGCTCCGCGGGCAGTCCCGAAAAGCAACGCTTCCAGAAGATTTTCCGGAATGGCGGCACAGTTGATTCCGACGAAGGGGCGTTCATGGCGAGAACTGGCATTGTGGATGGACTGGGCGAACAGCTCCTTGCCGGTGCCGGTTTCGCCGTAAAGCATGACCGGTGAAGGCGAATCCGATGAGAGGCGAATGATCTTCAGCACCCGCATGAAGGTTTCATCCTTTCCGACAATATCGCTGAATTTGTAGCGGGTGCCGTTTTCAAGCAACGGTTTCTTGTGGGGCGTCAGATCGCTGGACGCAGTGATGGTGTGTTCCAGCATATTGTAATCCTTTACAAAACATATAGCGCCTACGATCACGCCATTGCGATAGAGCGGAAACACACTGTGGATGGTGTTGGCCTCTTTACCCAGGTGGGTTCGGTAAAAAAAAAGGTGGTTCCGGATCGGCTGTCCGGTCTCCAGGCATTTCATGATCATACTCTCCCGCTCGCTGAGGCGGTAGATTGCCGTGACCCGGCGTCCGATAACCTTTTCGGGCGTAAGTTCGTCGATCCTGGCCTGGGTGTCATTATAAAAAAGAATACGTCCTTTGATATCGGTAATGATAATCCCTTCATCCAACGCCGACAGAATGCCGAAGATATCGATCTCCGTCAGGTCGAGTCGGGATTTTCGTGAAAATGAATCTTGCATCATCGGCTATTCCTGTCCTGGGTGGATCGCTTGAAGTAAAAGCGCGTCGGTCAATTCCTCTTTACTGTTACCATATCCATTTCATCCCTGACGTCAAATAATTTTTCATCTTCAAAAATTTTTTCACATCCCGAAAACGATAAACTGAAAATTTTTTTTCTCATCGCCATTGCGGAGACCTGGGCCACAGCCGGATCCGCCGGTATTCCAGGATACCAAAAAATCAATAACAATCTGTATTCTTAAATAATATTATCGTATAAGATCTTACGATCCCTTCTCATGGACACGGATGGAAAAACCGTATTTCACGCATGGCATGTTGTATGCATTTCTAAAAATCAATGTCATCACCGACCGGTTTGCCGGAAGAAACTATCGGCGTGCCACCCAATATTTACTATGTTTCCTGTCGGTTTCATCAAACAATCGCAAGAAACGCGACAACGAAGGAGAAGCCATGCGGGCCAATGCCAACCGTCCCTTTGATCCGTTTATTTTCTGGGTATCCGCATCTGTTACGATACTCTTCATCCTGGGGTCCATTTTATTTCCGGAAACCATGAACACCGCCATCAACGCCGTCTTCAACTGGACCACAGGCGGATGGGCATGGCTCTACCTGATCACTACATTTTTGCTGGTAGCCGGTTGTGTTGTGTTGATGGGTGAAAAATACGGAACCCTTAAACTGGGCCTCTCCGGCGACAGGCCTGAATTCTCGAATTTTTCCTGGTTTGCGATGCTGTTTGGATCGGCTATTGCCGCAGGCATCGTTTTCTGGGGTCCGGCAGAGCCGGCATACCATTACATGACGCCGCCGCCTTATTTTGGCGGAGAGGCCAAAACCGCCGTTGCAGGCGCCAATGCCATGACCTACTCTTTCTTCCACTGGGGTCTCAGCGCATGGGCCATCTATGCCCTTTTGACCATTCCCTTAGCCCATGCGTGTTATACCAAAGGCCTCCCATTCAAGTTTTCAAGTGCATTTTATTATGTCATCGGGGAGCGGATTCACGGCACATGGGGCAAGATTCTCGATATTTTCGCGGTCTTCGCGACCCTGGGAGGACTGGCGACCACGACGGGGTTGGTTGCGCTGCAACTCTCCAGCGGTCTCAAATTTCAATATGGTGTTGAATTGGGGGCAGGCGGCACATACATCATCATCGGCATTCTGACCGCCATTTTCACCTTCGCAGTCTACACCGGCATCGAAAAGGGCGTCAAAATCATTGGTGACATCAACATGGTCGTCTTTGTCGGCATCTGGTTTTTCGTGTTGGTATTCGGCCCCACGATCTTTCTCATCAACCTGACCACCAGCGCCATTGGCCAGTATCTGCTCAATTTCATCCCCATGAGTCTATACACGGCGCCCGGAATAGAGGGGAACTGGCTCGGATCCTGGACTGTCTTTTATTGGGCGTGGTGGATGAGTTGGGCGCCTTTCGTGGCCGTGTTCATCGCCCGAATCTCCAAAGGCCGGAGCATCCGTGAAACCGTGGCCGCCACCCTGATCCTGCCGACCTTGGGCGACTTCCTATGGTACGGCGTCATCGGCGGTGCCGGCATCCGGTTCGACGTTACCGAAACCCTGAGCCAACACGGCGTCGAAAGTGCCATCTTCGCCATTGCCCAACACCTGCCGCTTACAGGTATCCTATCGGTTTTCCTTATTTTTCTGATCACCACCTTCTTCCTGACCAGCGCCAATTCCGCCGCTGTCTCCCTGGCCATGTTCGTCTCCGGACACGAAAATCCAAGCCGGAACCTCAGGGCCTTCTGGGGCGTCGCCCTTGGCGCCGTCGCCGCCGTCCTGGCGGGTACGGGGGGATTGAAGGCCATCCAGACCGCATCCATCGCAACCGCGTTTCCCATGATGTTCCTCCTGCTCATGGTACTCTACGGCACCTTCAGAGGATTGAACCAGACCCTTGCCGACATTCGCGGCGACTTCCCGGAACGGCCGGTGAAGGATGCGAAAGAACGCTGAGGCAAAGAGCGGGGTTACCGCTTCCGCCGCTTTATTGACCCGAAAACGATCCGTAAGTTTTACTCAAATTCTCAGACCATAAAGGAGCTAACATGTACGATCGCATGCAAACTTTAACTCAGGATCAGATGACCCGGATTCATGACGCCGCCATGGATATCCTTGGCACCACCGGCATCGCCTTCAACGAGGATGAAGCCCTTTCCATTTTTAAAGCAAACGGATTCAAGGTCGATGGAAAAATCGTCTTCATCACCGAGGCACAGGTTCGGAACGCATTGAAAACCACGCCCTCCCGATTTACCATAACCGCTCGGAATCCCGAAAAAAATGTTGCCGTTGGAGAAGACGATTTCGTTTTCGTACCGGGCTACGGTGCACCGTTCGTGACCCTGACCAACGGAGAACAGCGGGAAGCCACCATGGAAGACTACGACAATTTCTGCAAACTGATCCAAACCTCCAAGCACATCGACATGAACGGTTTCATGATGGTGGAGCCTTCCGACGTTCCAGCGGATACCGCCCACCTCGACATGATCTTCTCGAACATCATCCTCTGCGACAAACCCTTTATGGGCAGCCCCGTCTCGAAACAGGGCGCCAAGGACTGCGTCGACATGGCCGCCATCATCTGGGGCGGTATAGAGAAACTCAAGGCGGTGGGTCCGGTGACCGTATCGCTTATCAATTCCCTATCACCGCTCCAGTTCTCCGACGAGATGGCCGGATCTCTCATCGAGTTGGCAAGAGCCAATCAGGCTTGCGTCATCGCATCGCTGATCATGGCCGGTTCGTCCGGACCCGTCACCCTGTCCGGGGTACTGGCCCTCCAGACCGCCGAGATTTTAGCGGGCGTCACGTTGGCCCAGTTGGTCAACCCCGGGGCTCCGGTGATCTACGGCTCGACATCTTCGGCCATGGACATGAAAACCGGCGGGCTCTCCATCGGATGCCCCGAGCTCTCCGTGGTGGTATCCGCCACCGCTCAAATGGCTCGATTCTACAACCTTCCCAGCCGAAGCGGCGGGGGCCTCACCGACGCCCATTTCCCGGACGCCCAGGCGGGTGTCGAGTCCACCCTGGCCCTGACGACGGCGGCCCGGAACGGCATCAACTTTATCCTCCATGCCAATGGTATCCTCGGATCCTACATCTCCATGAGCTACGAAAAGTTCCTTATCGACGAAGAACTCTGCGGCATCACTCGACGGCTTCTCAAACCCATGGAGGTGACGTCGTCGTCCATCGACGTGGAAATGATCAAAGCCGTCGGCATCGGAGGACAGTACCTGACGCAACCCAAGACCTTCCAACTCTGCCGAACAGAATTCTACCTTACCGATTTTATGAATCGCCAAAACCACGCCGGTTGGAAAGCAGCCGGCAAGAAGCGGATCGACGAGTTCGCTGTGGATCGGCTTGGACAACGCCTGGCCGCCTACGAAAAGCCGGACATCGATCCGGCCATTGAAGCGGCTCTCACCGAATTCGTCACCCGTCGGAAAAAGGGATAGACCACCATCGACCTTAGCCGCTCGACGGCCGGGTCGTATGACAGCACCACAATGAAAGATAATATATCAAAAGAATGTTTTCTATTCAAATAAGAGTGGATTTTTCCTACAACTTCAGATATAAAGCGCCAAACACGCTAAATTCCACTCGCTGCGATGAAATGTTTTTACTCAAACAAGAGATTGATTATACATTTTGAGTATCGTTTCTTCATTTAACGACAACTTTATTTTGACACTGTTCACAACACTATTCAATTGATCGGGAGGCAACAAACAATGGCAATTCAAGACATTTTTCAGGCAGTCATGACTTTCGACGAAGCATCGGTCAAGAAGCTGGTCCAGGCCGAACTCGAGGCCAAAACGGACATCGATGCCATTCTCAACGAAGGCCTCATCGGTGCTATGGACGAAGTCGGCAAAAAATTTTCCGAAGGCGAGCTCTTCGTGCCCGAGATGCTCATGGCGGCCCAGGCCATGAAGGGCGGACTCGAGATTTTGAAGCCCCACCTGGCCGAAGGCGCCGCCGAGTCAAAAGGTACGGTGGTCATCGGCACGGTCAAGGGCGACCTCCATGACATCGGCAAGAACCTCGTGGCCATGATGATGGAGGGTGCGGGCTTCAATGTGATCGACCTTGGGGTCGATGTGGACGCCGCCAAATTCGTTGCGGCCGCCAAGGACAACAAGGCCAGGGTCGTGGCACTCTCGGCGCTGCTCACCACCACCATGCCTGCGATGCAGACCACCATCAACGCCATCAGGGAGGCCGGCCTCACGGTCAAGACCATCGTGGGCGGCGCCCCGGTCACCCAGGCCTTCGCCGACCAGATCAAGGCCGACGGATACTCCGACGACGCACCCGGCGCCGTGGAGCTGGCCCGTCGTCTGATCGCGGCGTGACACTTTCTGGCAACGATCTGAACACCGCTGCAACGGGGGGCCGAACCCGTCCATCGGCGCAAGGCGGCCCTCCGACACCGATAACCCCCTTCACCCTGAGGATATAACCATGATTATCATCGGAGAACTCATCAACGCCAGCCGGAAGGCCGTCGGCACGGCCATCGAGGCCCAGGACGCCGCGGCCATTCAGAAGGTGGCCCAGGATCAGGACAATGCCGGCGCCGACTTCATCGACGTCAACGCCGGCATTTTCGTGGGCAAGGAGCCTGAATACCTGAAATGGCTTGTCGAAACCGTCCAGGCCGTGAGCGACAAGCCCTGCGCCATCGACAGTCCCGACCCCAAAGCCATCGAGACCGCTCTGGCGGTCCACAAGGGCACGCCCATGATCAATTCCATCTCCCTGGAGAAGGATCGTTACGAAAACCTCATGCCCATCGTCGCCGGCACCGACCTCAAGGTCATCGCCCTGTGCATGAGCGACGAGGGCATGCCTGAGACCGTCGACGACCGGATGAAAATCGCCGACAAACTGGTCAACGGTCTTCTCAAGAACAACGTCAAGCTGGAGAACATTTACGTCGACCCGCTGGTCCAGCCCATGTCCGTCAACAACGCCTTCGGCATGGAGTTCATCAACACCATCGAGAAGATCGTGACGACCTTTCAGGGCATCCACACCGCCTGCGGTCTCTCCAACATCTCCTACGGCCTGCCGGCCCGAAAATTCATGAACCAGACCTTCATGGTCATGGCCATTGCCAAGGGCCTTGACGGTGCCATCATGAATCCCCTCGACAAAAAGATGATGGCCAACATCATCGCTGCCGAGGCCCTGGCCGGAAAGGACAACTTCTGCATGAACTACCTCAAGGCTTTCCGGGCCGGAATGTTCGACTTCTGAATCGCTGTGTCGAATGCCGGTTCATCCCAAAAACCCGCCTTTGGACAAAGGCGGGTTTTTTGCATCAGTGGAGGGCCTCCCGATCAACGCGGAAACCCTGATGCTTGACGTCATCCAGAAAAAAAGCGTTTTTTTTGTGCGACATACCCCTTGATTTTCAGTTTCACTTAAACTATCTGCATTCTGTTGGACGCAAGGTTTCGAAGTCAATTTGGCGTTTCGTGTGAAAGCCTTGACACATAATATTCGACGTAACGAACTATAGGCTTTCAAATTAAGGATGCCGGGAGGTGCAGTCTGATGACGACAGATTGCATTTATGGGTGGGGGACCTGCCAGATTGCCGACATCTTTAATTGAAAGTCTATAACGCTTATTTTGGAAAGGGAAATTCATGCCCAGACGTGACGATATCCACAAGATTCTGATCATCGGTTCCGGCCCCATCGTGATCGGCCAGGCCTGCGAATTCGACTATTCCGGCACTCAAGCCTGTAAGGCACTCCGGGCGATGGGGTACGAAATCGTGTTGGTCAACTCCAACCCGGCCACCATCATGACCGACCCCGGTATGGCCGACGCCACCTACATCGAACCCTTGAACGTGAAGATTCTCGAGGAAATCATCGCTGCAGAGAGGCCTGATGCCGTCCTGCCGAACCTCGGGGGACAATCGGCGCTGAATCTTTCCGCCGAGCTTCAGAAAGCCGGCATTCTCGAGCGCTACGGCGTCAAGGTCATCGGCGTCAACATCGACGCCATCGAACGGGGTGAGGACCGCACCGCCTTCAAGAACACCATGGAACGATTAGGGATCGAGATGCCCCGAAGCCGTGCAGTGGAGACCGTCGACGACGCCGAAGCGATGGCCGACGAACTGGGGTATCCCGTCGTAATCCGGCCGGCTTACACCATGGGCGGCACCGGCGGCGGATTGGTCTACAACCGGGAGGAGTTGCGCACGGTTGCCGCCCGGGGATTGGCGGCCAGCATGATCCACCAGGTACTGGTGGAGGAGTCGGTGCTGGGATGGGAGGAGCTGGAACTGGAGGTGGTACGTGATGCCAAAAACCAGATGATCACCGTCTGCTTCATCGAGAACGTCGACGCCATGGGCGTGCATACCGGCGACTCCTATTGCACGGCGCCCATGCTCTCCATCGATCCGGCCCTGCAGAAGAAGCTTCAGGAGTACAGCTATGCCATTGTCGAGGCTATAGAGGTCGTCGGCGGCACCAACGTCCAATTCGCCCACGACCCGAAGACGGGTCGGGTAGTGGTCATCGAGATCAACCCGCGCACCTCGAGATCCTCGGCACTGGCCTCCAAAGCCACCGGGTTTCCCATTGCCCGGGTCTCGTCCCTTCTGGCCGGCGGCATGACCATGGACGAGATTCCTTACTGGCGGGAAGGCTCCCTGGAAAAATACACGCCTTCAGGCGACTACGTGGTGGTCAAATTCGCCCGTTGGGCTTTCGAAAAGTTCAAGGGGGTCCAGGACCGCCTGGGCACCCAGATGCGGGCCGTGGGTGAGGCCATGAGCATCGGCAAGACTTACAAGGAGGCCTTTCAGAAGGCAATCCGCAGCCTCGAGATCAATCGCTACGGACTGGGATTCGCCAAAAATTTCAACACGCTTTCGCTGGATGAGCTCATGGCCCGCCTGGGCGAGCCCACCAGCGAACGGCAATTTTTGATGTATGAGGCGCTTCGCAAAGGCGCCGACATCCAGCACCTCTATGAACGAACCCACATCAAGCCCTGGTTCATCCGGCAAATGAAGGAACTGGTAGAGCTCGAGGAAAAGCTTCTGGCCTGCCGGGGCGGAGACATCCCCGATGACCTGCTGGTGCAGGCCAAAAAGGATGGATTCGCCGACCGATACCTCGCCATGCTGCTGGCAGTGCCCGAAACGGACATCCGCAACCGACGGGAGGCCTTGAACATTCGCCAGGCCTGGGACGCCGTTCCGGTGAGCGGCGTTGAAAATGCCGCCTACTACTACTCCACCTACAACGCAGCAGACACGGTGCCGGTAAGCGACCGCAAAAAAATCATGGTGCTGGGCGGCGGTCCCAATCGTATCGGCCAGGGAATCGAATTCGACTACTGTTGCGTCCACGCCGCCTTCGCCATCCGCGAAGCGGGCTACGAGTCGATCATGGTCAACTGTAATCCGGAGACGGTCTCCACCGACTACGACACCTCGGACAAACTCTATTTCGAACCCTTGACCGTGGAGGACGTCCTCAGCATTTACGAAAAGGAGAAACCTTTGGGCGTCATCGCTCAGTTCGGCGGACAGACTCCCCTCAACATCGCGAGCGAGTTGGCCAAAGCCGGCGTCCGCATCCTGGGCACCTCGCCCGAGACCATTGATCTGGCCGAGGATCGCGAGCGGTTCAACGCGGTCATGCGACGTCTGGGCATCCCCCAACCCGAATCGGGGATGGCCGCAGGCTTCGACGAGGCCCTGGCCATCGCCGCGCGCATCGGTTACCCTCTGATGGTGCGCCCCTCTTATGTGCTGGGCGGCCGGGGCATGGAGATCGTCCACGACGCCGACAACCTGAGACGGTACCTGAACGTTGCCGTCGAGGAGATTTCGCCGGAACGTCCCGTCCTCATCGATGCCTTCCTCGACAACGCCATCGAGGTTGAGGCGGACGCCATCGCCGACGGGAAGGACGCCTTTGTTCCGGCCGTGATGGAGCACATCGAGCTGGCCGGAATCCATTCGGGAGATTCCGCCTGCGTCATTCCTCCCCTGAGTCTTTCGACCCGGCACATCGACACCATTCGAGACTATACCCGCCGCATCGCCGTCGAGCTCAATGTCGTGGGACTCATGAACATCCAGTACGCCATACAGAATGACACGATCTATGTGCTCGAGGCCAACCCCCGGGCGTCGCGGACCGTACCCATCGTCTCCAAGGTATGCGGGCTCTCCATGGCACGGCTGGCCACTCAGGTGGTTCTGGGTCGAAGCATCGCGGAACTCGATCTGAAGGATCGACGGATTCCCCACTACGGTGTAAAGGAATCGGTCTTCCCTTTCAGCATGTTCCCCGAGGTGGACCCGGTCCTGGGTCCTGAGATGCGATCCACCGGGGAGGTGCTGGGCCTCTCCCACTCCTTTGGCCGCGCCTTTTTCAAGGCACAGGAAGCCACCCAGGTCTCCTTGCCTCTGGAGGGGACGGTCCTTTTCACCATCGCAGACCGTGACAAGGGCGCGGCCATCGAGCCTGCGCGACTTTTCCGGGATATGGGGTTCAAAATCGCAGCCACCGAGGGCACTCACCGATTCCTCAAGGAGAAGGGTATCGACACCGTCCCCGTCTCCAAGCTCGGGTTCGGACGGCCCAATCTTGTTGACGCCATGAAAAGCGGCGAAATCCACCTCTTGATCAATACGCCCAGTGGCGGTGAAAGCAGCGCACAAAGTGCGGACATCCGCAAGACGGCCATCGCCTACAAAATTCCCTATATCACGACCACGGCGGCGGCCATCGCCGCGGCCAGGGGGATCGCAGCCCGGCGGGAGGGGCGGCCCAAGGTCCGGTCGGTCCAACAGTATCATTCGGAAATTCATTGAGGGCAACAGCATCATCCCAAAAGGAAAAAGGCACTGCGCATGGGCGGATTGTTCGGCATTTCATCGGCATCGGACTGTGTTTCAGAACTATACTACGGCACGGATTACCACTCACATCTGGGAACCCGGCGCGGCGGCATGGCGGTCTCGGGGGGCAAGGGCATCCAGCGCGCCATTCACAACATTGAAAACAGCTATTTCAGGACAAAGTTCGAATCGGAACTGGACCGCTTCGAAGGCACCCGGGGCATCGGCATCATCAGCGACACCGACCCCCAGCCCCTGGTCCTCGGCTCCCACCTCGGAACCTTTGCGCTTGCCTGTGTGGGAAAGATCAACAACCAGGAAGACCTCATCCGGGGTGCCTTTGCCAAACGCGGCTATTTCGCCGACACCACCGGCGGCGCCGTCAAGCCGACGGAGTTGGCGGCCCGGCTGATCTGCGAGGAGGGCAGCTTCGAAGAGGGCATCGCCAACGCCCAGGCCGGCATCAGGGGATCCTGCACGCTGCTTTTGCTCACCCACCGCGGCATTTACGCCGCACGGGACCGTCTGGGCCGCACCCCCCTGATCATCGGACGCCGGAATGACGCCATGGCCGTCAGCTCCGAGACCAGCGCCTTCCCGAATCTGGGCTTCGAGGTCGATCACTTCCTCGGTCCGGGTGAGATCGTGCGAATCACCCCCGACGGCTGGGAACAGCTCGCTTCCCCGGGCAAGCAAATGCAGATCTGTGCTTTTCTCTGGATCTACTATGGATATCCGGCATCGGAATACGAGGGAATCAATGTCGAGTGGGTGCGCAACCGATGCGGCGAGGCGCTGGCCCGGAACGACGACGCCGTTGTCGATTTCGTTTCGGGCATCCCCGACTCGGGAATCGGTCATGCACTCGGATACGCCAACGAGAAACAGGTTCCCTACCGGCGCGCTTTTGTGAAGTATACGCCCACCTGGCCCCGAAGCTTCATGCCCCAGAATCAGAAAATGCGGGATCTGGTGGCTCGGATGAAACTGATTCCGGTGCGACGCCTCATCGGCGGGCAACGCATTCTCTTTTGCGAGGACTCCATCGTACGCGGTACCCAGCTCAAGGAAAACGTTCAGATCCTTTTCGATTACGGCGCCCGGGAGGTCCACATGCGGCCGGCGTGCCCCACCCTGATCTATCCCTGCGAGTTTCTCAACTTCTCCACCTCTCGCTCGACCCTGGATCTGGCGAGCCGAAAGGTCATCCGGAAGCTGGAGGGGGATGAAAATCACGATCTGGCGGCCTACGTCGCCCACGGATCCAAAAAGAATCTGGCCATGGTCGAGGAGATCCGGCGGATGCTCCGTCTCACCACCCTTCAGTACCAGCGGCTCGACGACATGGTGGCGGCCATCGGCCTGCCCAGGGATCGGGTCTGCACCCATTGCTGGGACGGGTCGAGCTACGGATATTGAGCCCTGTGACATGATGCCGGCGGCGGTATACCTTCGCCGGCAGATGCAATCCCACAGATGTTGGGTGATACGCCGGTATCGTTTTTCGCTTCCGCAAACATTCTGCAGACAGCACTTCTATGCGCCCCATCGGCGACAAAGAGGGTGATCTCTTTGTCGCCGTTCCGGCTAAATGTTCACCACCTTGTCGGCGAGCTGCATGGCCGTGACGATGTCGAGCATATTGGTGGTCTCCCCCACCTGTTTTTCGTGCAGAAGATCGAAGTGGGTGAGGCAGGTGCCGCAAACCAGGATCGTCACCCCGGCGGCCGCCAGGGAATTGAGGTCTTCCAGGGCCGCCGATCCGGTGACGGCAAGCTTCACGCCGTTGTTGACCAGAACGAGGCGCCAAAGCTCGCTGCCCATCTCCCTCAGGGTCTTGATGAAATTGAGCATCAGCTTCAGGCCGAGTGTATCGTCGCCATACCCCATCCGGTCGGTCGTCACCATGACCATGATCTTCTTGAGGTCGGCGTCGGGAAGATCGGCGGCGGAGGGAGCCGCCGCCGCACCCGGCCCGCCTTCGCCGGTGATGTGGAAATCGCCGTCACGTTCATCGACAGAGACGTGAAATCCCCGGGATTCGAGAAACAGGGAGACGTTCTCCTTGGAAGCGCGGTCGTTTACGATCACTTTCACCCGGCCGCCCGCATCCGTTTCGACGGCGTCCCTGGCCATCAGAACCGGCGCCGGACAGGCCAGCCCCCTGGCATCGATTACCTTCATGCTGCATCCCTTCATCATTCAGGGCTGAAACCCTGATCCCAAACATCACTGCCGTGTCACCCGGATGCGTTCGTCCGTTCCAGGTACGATCTTTCCAATGACGCGATCATCACAATCCCGAAAATATTTTCCTTGACTCTCGACTTTCATGACGGTGATCGGAAATAGGTGCCGGGAGGATACGGCCTATGAAAGTCGAAAGTTGAGTTCCTTGATTCTAAAAACGCTACTATACCCCGCTGATCCCGGTCAAATCGGTAATCCTGATAAAGTCATCCGATCGGATTTATAAAATCTATCGGTTTCGGATGCTGAAGATTGGGCGGAAATCGATTCCGCTGGGTCTACGATCTGAATCGGCTGCCCGTCAAGGATAAGCATTCCCCAATCCCGACACCAGGCGTTATTGATTTCTTCTATTTCCATTTCATTCATTATCGTTATTATCGATTTGTATCATATAATATTTCCATAATAGTGTATCCACGCATTTCCCTTATTGAACACGAAAGGCGACAAACATGGACAACCCATACGTTTCGATGTGGCAGGAGTTGGGGCTCGACCTCGCGGCCCATGACGCCCTGCTGAATGTTCTGGGGAAGACCTACACGGATTTCTTCCTCACCCAGAAAAACCGGCCCGATGGCATGGGATACTTCGATTTCGTCATGAGCGAGGTTCACGGCCTCCGCATCAAGGAACTCCTGGACGAAAAGTCGGCGGGGCGCAAGATCATCGGGTCCTACTGCGTCTTCGTGCCGGAGGAGATCGTCCTGGCCGCGAACGCCACCCTCGTCGGGCTCTGCTCCGGCGCCGACTTCGCCATGGAGGCGGTGGAGAGGCTGCAGCCGCGAAACACCTGCGCCCTCATCAAGTCTTTCTTCGGCTTCAAGCTGGGCAAGGTCTGTCCCTACCTGGAGAGCGCGGACATGGTGGTGGGCGAAAACACCTGCGACGGCAAGAAGAAAGCTTACGAAACCCTGGACTCACTGGTGAAGAACCTCTATGTCATGGATCTTCCCCAAGTCAAATCCGAGCAGGGCCGGGTCCTCCTGAGGGCCGAATACGACCGCTTCAAGACCGCGCTGGAGGCCCTCACGGGCGTCGCCGTGACGGCTGAATCCCTCAAGACGACGATCCGGACGGTGAACGCCAAGCGGGCGGCCATCCATCGCCTGTCCTCCCTGCGAAAGGCCGACCCCGCCCCCATCTCGGGTATGGATGCCCTTCTCGCCAACCAGGTCTTCTTCTACGACAACCCGGAGCGCTTCACCACCTCCGTGAACAAGATCTGCGACGAACTGGAGCGGCGGATCGCGGAGAAAGAAGGGGTTTTCCCGGCGAAAACACCCAGGATCCTCATCTCCGGCTGCCCGCAGGCCGTTCCCAACTGGAAGCTGCCCTACATCGTGGAAACCTCGGGCGCGGTGATCGTGGGCGAGGAGTCCTGCGTGGGCGAGCGGGGCACCCGGAACCTCACGGAGGAAACAGGCGACACCGTCGAGGCGATGATGGAAGCCGTCGTAGATCGCTACTTCAAGGTCGACTGCGCCATCTTCACCCCCAACCCCGAGCGCACAGCCCACATCGAGGAGATGGCCAAAGATTACAATGCCGACGGGGTGATCCACTATGGTCTCCAGTTCTGCCAGCCCTATCTCATGGAATCCTTCCCGGTGGAAAGGGCTCTCGAGGAGAAGAACATCCCCACCCTTCGCATCGAGACCGACTACGGGATGGAGGATGTGGGTCAGTTGAAAACGAGGATCGAAGCCTTCATCGAACAGCTTCGATAGAAAAACGCATATTAAAAAAATCGAAAAGCGAGGAGCCAGAAATGAAATACGGTGCCAGGAACACCATCAAAGCCAAGGTGACCTCCCTGAACAAAGGGGATGTGATGTCGCTGGTCAAATTCGAGGTCACAGACCCCGTCGAGATGGCGTCGGTCCTGACGACCGAATCCGCGGAGGCCCTCGAGCTCAAACCCAACGACGAGGTGCAGCTCATCATCAAGGCCATCCACGTGCTGCCGGTGAAGGAATAACAGTGGGTTCGCAAGTGAGATACGCAGGCATCGATATCGGCTCGCGCACCATCGAACTCGTGGTCGTCGACAAAACGGGCAATATTGTGGAGAGCCTTCAGGCCGACACCGGTTTCAACCCCATGGCCGAAGCCCACAGGCTCATGGAGGGCGTCGCCCATGACGCCGTCATGGCCACCGGCTACGGCCGGAATCTTTTCGAAATCTCTTTCGAAGCCCCGACGGTCACGGAGATCAAAGCCCACGCACGGGGGGCGAACCGACTCTTTCCCGAAGCTCGAACCGTTCTTGACATCGGCGGCCAGGACAGCAAGGCCATCACCCTCTTCCCCGACGGCCGGGTGAGAAAATTCGAGATGAACGACCGGTGTGCCGCCGGCACGGGAAAATTCCTGGAGATCATGGCCCGGACCCTGGGTTTTGAGATCGAGGAATTCGGCCGGGAGGCACTCCTCGCTGAAAACGACCTCAATATCTCCAGCATGTGCACCGTGTTCGCGGAATCCGAGGTGACCTCCCTCATCGCAAGGGGTCGAAACCGCCGGGAGATCGCCAGGGGCCTGCACGCGAGTGTCGTTCGCCGGGCCGTCGGGATGATCAACCGTGTTTCCTCATCCGGCGACATCGTCTTCACCGGCGGCGTGGCCAAAAACCCCTGCATGCGCTCTCTTCTCGCCGAATCCCTGGGGCGCAGCGTTCTGATACCCGAGGACCCGCAACTTGTCGGCGCCCTGGGCGCCGCCTTGCTGGCGGGAGGGCTCAAATGAAGTCAAATAGAAAGCGGAATATGCCCTCTTCATTTTCATTTATGAACACCCTTCAGCAGATCACGGAACAGAACCTGGCGGACATTGAACAGGCCAAGGCAGCCGGCCGCGCCGCCATCGGCTTTTACTGCCTCTATTCGCCCACGGAGATCGCCGTGGCGGCCGAAGCTATTCCGTTGCCGCTCTGCGGCACCCGAAACGACCCCATAGCCGCGGCCGAGGAGATCCTGCCCCGAAACCTCTGCCCGCTCATCAAGAGCAGCTTCGGTTTTGCCGTCACCGACACCTGCCCGTTTTTCCGGTTCTCCGACATCATTGTCGGCGACACCACCTGCGACGGGAAAAAAAAGATGTTCGAGCTGCTCTCCCGGTACAAAACCACTCATGTGCTCCAGCTCCCCCAGAACCAGGATCCGGCAACATCCCTCCCCTTCTGGCGGACCGAGCTGGAACGGTTCCGGAGCATCGTTGCGGAGTTGACCGGTGTGACCATCGATGACGACCGCCTTAGCGCCGCCATCCGCCTCATGAACCGGGAACGGGCCGCCCGGAAAGACCTGATGGACGTGAATCAGGCGCGGCCCACCCCCCTGCCCGGCTCCCGGCTCCTGGAAATTCTCTTCAAGGTAGGCTTTCTCGCGGACAAGGAGAAGGGGATCGCCCTCATGGAGGCGGCCGTGGCAGACGCCATGAGCGGAGCGTTCCGGCCGGATCAAAAGATCTCTGGAAGCCGCCCGCGCATCCTGCTCACCGGCGTCCCCGTCGGTCTGGGCAGCGACAAGGTCGTGAAAATCATCGAGGAGAGCGGCGCCGACGTAGTGGCCTTCGAGAACTGCTCCGGATACAAGCAGACCTTTGCCGTCGACGAAACCAGGGAACCCATGGATGCCCTGGCCGAGCAGTACCTGGCCACTCCCTGCTCGGTCATGAGTCCCAACACCGGGCGCTTCGACCTGCTGGCCGACATGATCCGGACCTTTTCAGCCGACGGCGTGGTCGACCTCACCTGGCAGGCCTGCCATACCTACAACATCGAAGCCTTCAGCGTTGAGGCCTTCATCCGGGAGAGATTCGGCATCCCCACCCTGCATCTCGAAACCGACTATGCCGAGAGCGACACCGAACAGCTCCGGGTGCGCATCGAAGCCTACCTGGAGATGCTTTGACACTTCATGCTGCGGGTTGAATCCACCCCATTGAAACATCAAGGAGAAACAAGATGAAAAAATGCACTGCCGCATTTCTGTCGGCTGTGACTCTGTGCCTGATCCTGGCCGCCGGCCAACCGTCCGCCGCCGAAAAACTGCCTCCCCTGGGCAGGAACGTCACCATCTGGTTCGATACCGGCGGCCCGGTGGGCGGGCCGTACAACACCATCGTCCAGAACGGCGCCCTCCAAGCCGCCTCGGATCTGGGGTGCGACCTCAAGCTGCTTTACTCCGACTGGAACCCGGAAAAGATGATCGACAATTTCAAGACCGCTCTGGCCGCCAGGCCGGACGGGATTGTCATCATGGGCCATCCGGGGGACGGGGCCTATGCGCCCTTCATCCAGGAGGCCTTCGACGCGGGCATTCTGGTTACCTGCGTGGACACGAACCTTCCCCAAGCCCTGGAAAAATACAAATCACGGGGATTCGGATCCATCGGCACCGACCCGGATGTCATGGGCACCACGCTTGCCAAAGAGGCCCTGTCCCGGTCCGGTCTCAAGAAGGGGGACCGGGCCCTCATCTGGGGGCTGAAACAGCTTGAGGAGCGCGGACGAAGGGCCCGCGCCATGATCCGGACCCTGGAGGAGGCCGGAGTCGTCGTGGATTATATCGAGATCAGCCCCGAGGTGGACAAGGATACGTCCATGGGGACCCCCATCATCACGGGGTACATCGGCGCGCATGCCGACTGCAGGATGATCCTGATCGATCACGGCGCCCTCACCTCCCAGATGGAGAATTTCCTCAGGGCGGCCGGCAAGGGGCCGGACGCGATCTTCGTTGGCGGCTTCTCCCTTTCGCCGGCCACCGCGTCGGCCATCGAAAACGGGTATGTGGACATCGTCTCGGAGATGCAACCCTATCTTCTCGGCTATCTTTCGGTGGCCCAGATCGTGCTGACCCAAAAATACGGTTTTACCGGCCTTGAACTCGACACCGGGGGCGGGCTGGTTCACAAGGGCAACATCGGCCTTGTGGCCCCCCTGGCCAAACAGGGTATCCGCTGATCCATGGATGGACGCCGCACCAATCCGGGGAAGGTCCCGCCCGTATTGTGCCTTCACGGGATCTGCAAATCCTTCGACGGCGTCACGGCACTCCAGTCCGTCAGTCTGGACCTTCGGCCGGGAGAGGTCCTTGGGCTTGTGGGAGACAACGGCGCGGGGAAATCGACCCTGATCAAGATTCTGTCCGGCGTCCACAAGCCCGACGCCGGACAGATGACGGTGGGCGGGCGGCCCATCGACTTCCGGACCTATGATGTCGGCCACGCACGGCGGTTGGGCATCGAAACCGTCCACCAGGAGCGGTCTCTCTGCGAAAAACAGCCCCTGTGGCGCAACGTCTTTTTGGGCAGGCCCATGACGGACCGCCTGGGGTTCATCCAGGTCGAGGCTCAGAAGCGGGCGACGTTGGAGATCCTGAACACCCACGTCGGGCTCCGGAGCTCGGGCATCAGTCCCGATGCCCGGGTCCGAACCCTCTCCGGCGGGGAACGCCAGGGGCTTGCCATCGGCCGGGCCATGCACTTCGACGCCAGAATCATCGTCCTGGACGAGCCCACCACCGCCCTTTCCCTCAACGAAGTGGAGAAGGTTCTGGGGTTCGTCCGCCGCATCGCTCACGGAGGGAAGACGTGCATCTTCATCTCCCACAACATGAGTCACATCCACCAAGTCGCCCATCGGGTGCTGGTGATGGAACGAGGAGAGATCGTCGGAGAACACCTCCGGGACGGGCTGAGTCCTGAATCCCTGGGTGCCGAACTCCAGCGCATCTCCATCAGCGCCCGCAGGACGGGTTCCACATGAAGGTCCTCCTGCAGCGTTTCAACATCCAGATCGGTATTTCAGGGGTCTTTGCGGGTCTTCTGGCGATTTTTATCCTCCTGAGCCCGAGGACCTTCCTGTCGCCGCAGATCTACATCTCCTTCGCATCCACCATCCCCTTCACCGCTCTCTTGGCTCTGGGCCTCACCTTCCTGATCATCGCTGGAGAAATGGACCTCTCTTTCCCTTCAGTGATGGCCGTCTCCGGTTTGACCTTCGCGGAGCTTTTTCTTGCCACGGGAAACGCGGGGCTGGCATTCATCGCCGCGGTCGCCGTCGGATCCGCGGCTGGTCTGATGAACGGCATGCTCGTGGTCAGGGTGGGAGTCCCCTCCATCATCGCCACCATCGGCACCCAGTTTTTCTGGAGAGGGCTCTCGACGCTCATGGCCGATGGCCTGGCCAGAAACCTCGTCCCGGTCCGGGACACCCTGCTTCACCACCTGTTTGTCGGCCGCCTGACCGGGGCCATTCCGGCCCAGTCCCTCTGGTGCCTGGGAATTGCGGGCGTCCTGGGCTTGATCCTGAACCGCCACGCCTTCGGAGAGAGCGTCCTCTGTATCGGGGACGACATCCGCACGGCGCGCGTCATGGGAATCCGCACCGGCAGGGTCCGCATCCTGCTCTTTGTGTTCATGGGGGCCGTCAGCGCCCTGGTCTCCGTCATGACCTGCCTGGAAATGGCCAACTGGTGGCCCACCCAGGGGGAAGGCTACCTGCTTCTGGTGTTCGCCTCGATCTTCATCGGCGGCACTTCGGTATTCGGCGGGGAGGGAACGGTCTTCGGTACCCTCGTGGGGGCCGCCATCATCGGCATCATCGAGGCCGGCATCATCAGCGCAGGATTCTCCGGGTTCTGGACCCGCCTGGTTCACGGCGCCATCATCGTCGCGTCCGTGTCGGTTTATGCCACGATCTTCAGAGATCGGGACACGGCATGATGGTATTTTCGATGCCACTTCTCACTTCCGATCAAAGTCAGTTTCAACGGATCATCCCGGGGCCTCTCCGCAAGAGATGCCCCGCATCTCCAGGGGCAATGGTGCTGGGCACCCCGCGGTCTTCAAAACCGTCGGCCTCGTCTCAAAAACGAGGAGGAGGTTCGATTCCCCTTGCCCCTTCCATATCGAGAGGATCATGAGCACTCATATCACCATCGGCGTGGCGGGCCACGTCGACCACGGCAAGACCGCCCTGGTCCGCTGCCTGACGGGCGTGGAGACCGACCGGATGAAAGCGGAGAAGGAGCGGGGCCTTTCCATTGAATCGGGAGTGGCGCCGCTGATCCTGTCTGGCGGCGCCCGAGCAGCCCTCATCGACGTGCCGGGCCATACCGCCTTTCTCAAACACACGATTCGGGGACTTTGCGCCGTGGACCTGGCGGTGCTGGTGGTGGCTGCGGACGACGGCGTGATGCCCCAGACCATCGAACATCTCAACATCCTGAGCAGCCTCGGTACCGTCGGCGGACTCGTGGTGATCAGCAAAAACGATCTGGTGGATGCCGAGACTATCGAACTGGCCCGGATGGAGGTCAAGGAACTGATCCAGGGGAGTTTTCTGGAGGGCAAGCCTGTCGTGCCGTTCTCCGCCCGAACGGAAGCGGGAAAAGATGCTGTCCTGGCGGCCCTGGAAGCCGAGCACAGCCTGGCCCGGGGCAAGCGTACCGCAGATCCCTTCCGGCTCTGGATCGACCAGGTTCGCCAGTTTCCGGGCCTCGGAACGGTCGTGAGCGGCACGGTTCTCGGGGGAGAACTCACCAAGAACGACGCCGTCGATCTCCTACCCCAAGGCGTCAGGACCCGGGCCAAGTCTCTTGAAATTCACGGAGAGCAGGCACTCCTGGCATCTGCCGGAGAGCGGGTCGGGGTAAATCTCCATCGGGTGCCCTTTTCGGAGGTCCGCCGAGGAATGCTCCTGGCCAGTGCGGATACGCTCACCTCCGCCGCCTTCCTCAACGTCGAGTTGAGGATGCTCCCTCCACATACCGAACCCCTCGTCAATCGACAGATCGTCAAGATCTATCTTGGCACCGCCGCTGTCGCAGCGATGATCGTGATGATGGAGACGGCAGTGCTGGGACCTGGCGAGCATGGTCTGGTCCAATGCCGTCTGTCGTCGCCCCTTCCGGCCATGCCCGGAGATCGGTTTGTGGTTTCTCCCATGAACCGGCCGATGGTCATCGCCGCGGGGCGGGTGCTGGAGACTTCGAAGGTCAAGTTTCGCGCGTGCAGAGCAAAGCCTCTGCTTTCCTATCTTCATGCGCTGCAATCCGGAAAGGTTGATAAAATTCTACCCAGCCTTCTGAATCGGCATCCCTATCAACCGATCACCACCGATGCCGTAGCCGAACAGACCGGCCTGCCGCCGGAGAAGATCTGCGAGGAAATCGACCGGGGCATCGCTTCAGGCGATTTCATCTCCCTTGGAGGGCCGGGGCTCGTGGGAAAGGCGGCTTTTGACCGCACGCGGGAGAGAATTCTGGAGATCGTGGCTCAGGCCCTCCGGAAGGATGCCCTCAGGGGCGATCTCAAAATCGCCGAGATCCGAAACAAACTTCCAGACGGCACCAGCGACGGGCTGATTCAGCATGCCCTGGCCGGACTCTGCCGAGAAGACCGCCTGATTACCGAGGCCGGCGGCTACCTGATGCCTGACGTGAGCGGGCGCCTGAACCCGGGCCAAACAATGCTGGTGGAAAAACTCCTCGATGTTGCCTTAACGGCGGGAATCACCCCCTTTACCGCCCATACCGCCTGGCGCTCCTGTCCCCATGGGACATCGAAACGGGATGTCGAGAAGCTCCTGCATTATCTGGCCCGACAGAAACGGCTGGTTCGCCTCAACAACGACCGGTATCTCTCCCTCCAATCTCTGGAAGAGATCATGGACCGGGTCCGGGCCGCCATCTCAGGCAAGGGGCATATTACCGCCAACGACTGCAACGAAATCCTGGGCTATGGCCGCACGGGCGCCCTTCCCGTTCTGGAGTACCTGGACGAGATCGGTTTTACGGAACGTCGGGGAAACGATCGTACGCTGGTCTCCAGGAATCATGAAGATGCGCCTTTACGACACGCTTGCCGGGGATAAACGGCCCCTCATCCCC
>NZ_JBFXGG010000048.1:0-22358 GCF_050178255.1 Desulfococcus sp.
AGGCCGAGTATCCGGACTGGGGCGGCGACCGGTTCTGGGCCCAGGAAATCGGTGACCTGAGAGCCCAGTATGCCTTCATGATGGCGGCGCTGTCGCCGTAAGCGGTGCAGGCGGCGGGATGACGGCCCGGAGGGTTGGACGATATCGCCTATTTTACGACGTCGTTCGGGCCGCCGCTTCCGACCGTGGGCGTGATGAGCTTGAAGAGGGTCGGCCCTAAGAAACAGGTGACGAGGGCCATGAAGACCACGGCATCCTTGATTTCGGGTTTGATCAAGTTGTTTTCGACACCGATGGCCGCAGCGGCGATGATGAGGCTGAGACGCGAGGAGAGGAGAACGCCGGCCTGAAAGACTTCCCTCGGTTTTCGCCCCCGGAACAAAAGGAGCGCCGCGGGAGCCATCTTGACCGTGACGGCAGCGCCCAACAGTTTGAGGGAAAACAGGATCATCTCGGGCTTCATGATGTGGGTCAGATCGAACTGCATGCCCACGTGGATGAAGAAGACCGGGATCAGAAAACCGAACCCCATGGCCGAAAGCTTGGTCTCCAACAGCGGTTTTTCCCGGAAGATATAGGCCAGGAGGCTGCCGCCAAGGAACGCTCCCAGAACGGGCTCCAGGTGGGCCAGTTCCGACAGGGCCACAAACAGAAAGAGCAGGGCCATGGAGAGGCGGACGCCGATCTCCTGGGCGTCCTCCTGAATGCCGAGAATCCGCTCGGCCCCGGCCGGATGCCACCAGACCCAGACGCGGCCTATCCGCAGCAGAATCCCGAACCCCAGAAACAGCGGGATGGGAAGGAAAAAACGCCAGTCGATGCCCTGACGGATGTAAAGGACATAGAAGGTAATGCCGAAGAGGGTCATGAAGTCGGCCAGGGTGGCGGCGATCAGGATGTCCTGGCCCATGGGGGTCCGGCTCATTCCCGTTTCCCTCAGGGTGGGCATCACCAGGCCTAAGGAAGTGGTGGAGAGCATGAGGGCTACGAAAAAACCGCGGGAAAGGAGTGTCGCCGCCAGGGTCGCCAGTCCCAGGGTGACCATGAAAAAGAGTACCTGAAACATAAGCTGCCCCCGACTCTGTCGTTTCAGCATGGTGAAATCAATCTCCATTCCCGCCCGAAACATGAGGAGCAGAAATCCCAGATGGGCCAGGAACGGGAGCCATTCGCCGGTGAATTCCAGTTTCAGCACGCTCTTGCCCAGGATGACGCCGAAGATGATCTCCACCACCATGGACGGCACCCGGAGGATCCTGCTGATGCCGGGCACGATCAGGATGGCCAGAACAACCAGGAGAAGGGCGGTCTGCTGAGAGGTGATCATGGGGCTCCCGACGCCAGGATGAGCACCGAGCAGGGGGTCCGCTCGACAAGCAGTTCGCCCACGTGAGGGGTGAGCAGCTCCTTCTGGGGATTGGTGCTGCCGACCACCATCAGCTGATATCTTTCCGCCAGGGCGGTGATTTCCTTGACCGGGTTGCCGCGGCATTCGATTTCCCCGATTTTCACCTTATGGATGTGACTGATCTCCCGGACCTTTTTGAAGGTTTTGTCGCTCCAGGATTCCCGGGATTCGCCGTGGATGAAATCGGGCTCCTGAACCACGGCGGCGTCCACGAGAGCACCGATCTGCTCCGCCAGGCCGACGGCGGTCTCCAGTGCCAGTGCGGCCATGGCGGTGCCGTTGAAGGGCACCAGAATCCGGTCGTAGGGATTGGAATTGCGGGCGATCAGAAGCGGGCAGGCGAGTTCATGGGCCAGGGCGATGGTTTCGGGCCGGGAGATGGATTTCAGAAACGAGCGTCCCAGGGGGCGCATGACCACCAGCCCGATCTGGTCTTTCCGGCAGAGGGTTTTGACGGTGTCCGTCAACCGGCCGTCCATGGGGTGAAGGCGGATGTCGTGGCGGACGTTTTTCCGGTCGATGTGGGCCGTCGGGTCCGGCATATCGACGGCATCGTAGAGAATGGAAACATGACCGACCCGCGTGTTCCGGAGCAGATACATGCCTTCTTCCAGGGTCTCAGCCCCCTCGTCGCCGTTCAGGACGATCATGAGCCCCCGGCCCCAGGGAGCGGGAAACGGCATGTGACCGCAGGCCAGAACCGAGCAGACCGACCGGAAGAAGTTTCGCTTCCCCAGCAGGATCAGCCGGTCTCCCTCCGCCAGCATCAGCTCCCCGGTCAACGGCATCCACTCGCCGGCACGATAGAGCCCCGCCAGACGCCATTCCGGATCCTCGAGCACCGTGACGGACATCCCGGCGATCCAGTTGTCCCGAGTGACCTCGATTTCCACGACCTCGCCCGTGCCGCGGGCAACGGAGAATACCTGAATCCGCGGATCCTGCAGGTAGTGATAGAGGGTGTTGCCCACCATGTTGCCGGGCAGCAGAAGATGGACATCCAGTTTCTGGAATTTCGCTTCCAGTGAAAGGTCATAGAGCACGGAGAGAATGTGAGGAACCCCGGCCTTCCGGGCGAATCGGACTGCCGCGAGGTTGACCTTGTCGTTGTCGGTGAGGGCCAGAAAATAATCGGTTTCACCAAGACCGGCCTTGTCGAGAAGGACCGGGCTTGCGGCGTCGCCTGCCAGAACCTTCGCCACGGTGGCGTGGGTATCCATCAGCTCCTTGAGGGCTTTTTCGGAGGCGTCGATGAGGGTGATGCGCCATCGGTCCCCCAGCCGACCCAACAGGTTTCGGGTGTAACGGCCCGCGCCGCAGATGACGGCTTTCATACCGCGGTGTTTCCGGGAGGAGATCGGCGGATCAGACGGAGAATCGCCTCGGTGTCCACGTGGTTTTCGAAATGCTCGGCCAGGCGATCGTACTCCCGATCCCGGGCTGCCGGGCCGGCCGGGGTGTCGCCGGTGTCGAGACGGCCGAGACCGATGGTGTCGAGCCATCGGCGGGTTACGGCGGGCGTGTCGAAAAGACCGTGCATGTATGTGGCCATGATCCGGCCGCCGTCGCTGATACAGCCGTCCTCGGTATTTGCGGGAGCAGCCCCGTTCTGGGCCAGGATCGTGAAAAGCGGTGCGCCGCCGATCCGGTCGGTCCGGCCCATGTGGATTTCGTATCCGGTGCCCTGGACGTCTCCCCAGGCGAATCGGCTCAGGGTCGTGGTCTTGGGTGCCATCAGGGTGGTTTCCACCGGCAGAAGGCCCAACCCCTCAGTGGTGCCGGGGACACCTTCGAGGCCCTGGGGATCGTAGACACGGTTGCCCAGGAGCTGGTAGCCCCCGCAGATCCCGAGAATGTGGCCGTCCTTTTCGGCGTAGGCGGCGAGCCGTCGGCTCCAGCCCGTTGTCTTGAGCCACTCCAGGTCGAACCGGGTGTTCTTGGATCCGGGCAGGATCACGGCAGCGAAGCCCGAGAGGTCCTGTACCTTTTCAATGAAAAAGAGGTCGAGGCCCTTGACGGCCGAGAGGGGGTCGAAATCCGTGAAATTGGAGATGTGGGGGATGCGGATTACGGCCACGGCCGGCCGCGTTCCCCTGCCGGGCAGCACCGTGGGGGGGCTCTCGATGATCACCGAATCCTCGGCCTCGATGGCGATGTGGGTGTACCAGGGCAGGACGCCGAAGACCGGTTTCCCGGTGTTGGCCTCGATCCACTTCACCCCGTCGTCGAAGAGTCGGATGTCTCCCCGGAACCGGTTGACGATGAACCCGGCGATGCGGTCCCGCCGTTCGGGGGGCAGGCAGGCGAGGGTCCCCACCAACTGGGCGAACACGCCGCCCCTGTGGATGTCCGCGATGAGGATCACCGGCGCGTCGGCATATTCGGCCATGGGAAAATTGACGATGTCGTGGGCCATGAGGTTGACCTCGGCGCAGGACCCGGCCCCCTCCATGACCACCACGTCAAATCGGCTCCGGAGTCGGTCGAGGGCGCGGCAGGCGGTGTCGAAGAGATGCGCCTTCCGGGTGTGATACTCGACGGCGGTCTGGTTGGCCACGGCCTCCCCCATGAGGACCACCTGACAGCCCACGTCGGTGGTCGGCTTGAGGAGGATGGGGTTCATGTCCACGTGGGGCGGGATCCGGGCCGCCTCGGCCTGGACGATCTGAGCCCGCCCCATCTCGAGTCCCTCCGGGGTGACACCGGAGTTGTTGGACATGTTCTGGGCCTTGAAAGGCGCCGTCCGCAAGCCCCGGTTCAGGAAGATGCGGTTCAGGGCCGTGGCCACGACGCTCTTGCCGACGTCCGATCCGGTGCCGAAGGCGGCGATGCAGGGGGCTTCAGACATGACGGCGTCGCTCCGAATCGAGATCGTATTTCCTGGCATATCCCCGGGGGGTGATCATGTGTCCGAGATATGCGAAGGTGCTGCTGTTGCCCACAAAAACGGTGGTCTGCATGTCCACTTCGGCCCGATGGAGGTCGCCCAGGGTGGTGATCGTCACCCGCTGGTTGTCCCGCATGGCGCCGGTGACGACGCCCACCGGCGTTTCGGGGGCGCGGTGCCGCAGAATGATCTTCTGGGCGGCCTCCAGGTGGTCGCTTCGACGCTTGCTCTTGGGGTTGTATAGGGCGATGACGAAGTCGGCGCCGGCGGCGGCGTCGAGACGCCGTTCGATAAGCTCCCACGGCGTAAGGAGGTCGCTCAGGCTGACGGCGGCGAAGTCGTGGGTGAGGGGTGCGCCCAGGAGGGCGGCTCCCGCGGCCAGGGCCGGGATGCCGGGGATGACCTCGATGAGGAGGGCATTCTCGTCCGCATCGACGGCGGGGTCCGTCCGGGGGGCCCGGATCGCGAGTCCCTTTTCCCGGCACATTTCGTAGACAAGGCCTGCCATGGCATAAATGCCGGCGTCGCCGCTGGAAACAATGGCGCAGGACTCGCCCGACAGAGCGGCCGAGATGGCGGCCTCGACCCGCTCCACTTCGCGTTTCATGGCGGTCTGAATAATCCGTTTGCCGGCGATGAGCGGCCGGATCAGGTCGATGTAGGTGGTGTATCCGGCGACGGCCTCGACCCGCTCGAGAACGTCGTGGGCCCGTCGACAGAGGTAGTCCGGACCCCCGGGGCCGATACCGACGACATAGAGGACCTTCGTGCCACGGCCGCCGTCACGTTTGGGGTGATCTGTTTGGGAACGATCAGCGCACCGTTCCTTGCCGCCAGGATTGCTGCTGCTTCGCATACGCTTTTGACTCCTATGTGTTTTTCCACCATTGCCGATGGCGTCGCTATGGTCCGGACCCGCCCCAGGGCCTCTCGATCAAAAAAAACAAGGGGAATCCCCAGGGATTCGCCCAGTGCGATGAGGCCGGTCTCGTCTCGCTTGATGTCCACGCTGGCCAGGGTGGAGACACTCAGAAGGGAAAGCCGGTGGCGGTCCAGGGTCTCCGTGAGAAGACGGTGCATCTCGGACATCTCGGTGTCGCGATTGCAGCCCATGCCCACGGCCAGGGAACGGGGACGCAATATCAGAACTTGCGGGGGCAGGTCAACCACTCTGTCGTCGACATAGATGCCCGGACCTTCGGGGATTGGATTTCCGGACGGAAAGACGTCTTCGCCGTCGTCCGTGCGGGTGTCCGGCACCAGGGTTTCCGGCGGCAGATGGTTCCGGATAAGGCCGTAAGGGTCGTGGAGTCGAACGGGACGTCCCTTCAGAAAGGCCATGCCGACGTGTTTGACGGCGTCGGGGTTTTCGATGGCGAGACCCAGTTCGCAGGCCAGGGTGTCTACGGCCGGCAGGCGGTTGAGGTCCGTGGCCGTGGTGATGACGGGGACGGCGTCGACCGCCTCTGCCGCCCGACGGGCCAAGGCGTTGGCGCCGCCGATGTGTCCGGCCAGAAGGCTGACGGCGTGGATGCCCAACTCGTCCAGGACGACCACTGCGGGGTCGACGCTTTTGTGCTGCAAAAGCGGTGCGATCATCCTTACGACGATGCCCGTGGACATGATGAAAAGGTGGCCGTCGTGTCGGGTAAAATGCCTGGTAACCGCCGTTGCGAGGCGTTCGAACCGTTCGGCAGGCAGAGCCTCCGGGAACAGGTCGAGAGCGGCGGAGAGGTATAGCGCGGATCGGGGGAAAAACCTCGCGAGCCTTTGGGCCAGCCGGACGCCGTTGGGCGTCACGGCCCAGATGCCGATGTTATTCATGCCGCGGATCCATTTTTTAAATTTCAACGTTCATGATGGCGACCGGATAGCGGCGCCGGCCTGGGAAAGTCGAAAGTTGAGTTAAATGACGCGTGATTTGCAATCATGACTCCCGGCCTTACTTCTCGCCGTAGGACGACAGTTTTCGCCGAAGGGTGTTGAGGCCGATGTCCAGGCGTCGGGCCGTCAGGCTCTTGTTTCGATCGAGACGCCGATAGACCTTTAATATATGCGCTTTTTCCACCTGGGCAAGGGTGAGAATCGGACCCTGCTCCCGAGGGGCTTCGGCCTCCTGAGCGCGTCCGGCGTTCCGGACGGCCTCGGGAAGGCATCCGGGCACAATCGGCCCGCTCTGGGCCAGGTTGACCGCGGACTGGATGATAGCGCGGAGCTCCCGGATGTTACCGGGATAGTCGTGGTGCATCAGCAGCGCCATGGCTTGTACGTCCACCCGGCATCGGTCTTTCTCCCCGCAGAATTCGTCGAGGAAAAGGTTGATGAGGGGCGGAATGTCGGCCCGCCGTTCCCGCAGCGGGGGGAGGTGAAGCCACCCCCCCCGAAGCCGGTAGTAGAGATCCTGTCGGAACCGCCGCTGCTCGATGAGCTGGTCCATATCCTCATTGGTGGCGGCGATGATCCGGACGTCGGCGCGTCGGGGCTGGTTGGTACCGATTTTCATGTATTCCCCATCCTGAAGGACCCGAAGGAGCTTTCCCTGGAGGGAGACGGGTAAAATCCCGATTTCGTCCAGGAAGAGGGTGCCGCCGTCGGCGTACTCGAGATAGCCGATGCGGGCTTTGTCCGCACCGGTGAAGGCGCCCTTGGCGTGGCCGAAGAACTCGGCATCGAAGAGGCTCTCGGTGACGGCCGCCATATTGACCGTCGTCATGGGGCGACTCGCCCGGGAGCTGGCCCGGTGAACGGCCTTGGCCAGGAGTTCCTTGCCGGTGCCGCTTTCGCCGGTGATCAGAATGGGTACGTCGCTGTGGGCATGAAGCTCCGCTTCCTTGAGCACCTTGAGCACGTTTCGGGATCGGGTGACGATCCCCCGAAACGGCGATGTGTCGGTCAGTTTGGGCAGGGTTTTCTTTTTGTCGATGTCGAGCAGATCCAGGAGGTGCTTCCGCTCGAGGGCCCGGTTGACGGAGAGTGTGAGGTTTTCCCTGGAGACGGGTTTGACGAGATAGTCGTAGGCGCCCTTTCGGATGCAGGCGACGGCTACGTGGACTTCGTTGACCGCCGTCACCATGATGCATTCGGTGTCGGGGCTGGTGTTCTTGATCCGGTCGAGAAGTGCCATTCCGTTCATCTCGGGCATGTTGACATCGATGAGAGCGAGGTGGAACCGCTCGCCTTCGGCGAATCTTTGGGCGGCCTTCAGGGCATCGGCCTCGATGGTGATGTCGTGGAATCCCGCCGTCGAAAGCCGCCGTCGCAGGATATCGAGATAGTCCGGATCGTCGTCGATGACGATGATGCTGTCGTCCATGATCTCCGCTTTTCCGTTTGCCCTGGAAGTACGGCATGCCGTGCTCCCGCGTTTTAGATATGCTGATAGGGCGTTAGCACATGATGCAATGAAAATCAAAGGTATTCCATAATGGCGCGTGCCAAAATGGCGTTCTTGTAGATAACCCTTCGGAAATAAAGCGGTTGCGGGCATGCTTGTGCCAAAACGGCATCGCTTGGGCCGGAACTTCGGGCGCCGAAGCCGTCGATCACGCCCGGCAGCGCTGGAGATTTGGGCGGCGGTCAGGAAGCGATCCGCTGAAGAGCGGCTTTCGTGCTGTTTTTTCCGGTACTGTGTCAAAGATCACGGCATATGGCACGGGGATTGCTTTGTCTTATGGTAACCGTTCGAAAAGATATGCAGCCAACCGTTTGATGCTTCAGGAATATCTTTAAACAAAGGAGGAAGACTATGAGCCAGAAAGTCGTATTGGTCGTGGATGATGAGCCTGATGTGATCTCCATCGTCGGGGGAAGATTGAAAAAGGCCGGTTTCGCCGTCGAGGCGGCCTACAACGGGAACGAGGCACTCGAGAAGGTCAGGGCGAAGCGTCCCGACTGTATCGTCCTGGACGTCATGATGCCTGAAAAGGACGGGTATGAGGTCTGTGCGGAGTTGAAGAAGGATCCGAATCTCTCGGATATCCCCATTGTGATGCTCACCGCAGTGGCCGATCATGTCACCTCCACCCGCTACTCCCATTTCGACGGCATCAGCATGGAGGCCGACGATTATATCCCCAAGGGCCCGGATTCCACCGAGCAGATTGTCCAGAGCGTCAAGGATCTCCTGGCCTGAGTTCCGTCGGACGCCGACTCCGGGCCGACCTCGGAACGGGGGCATCCACGCCGGATGCCCCCGATTCATGTCGTGACGCTGTTTATCGTTTCACTCGGAGGGGGGCACACCGCTTCTTCGGTCTTCTCCAGGGGCAGGATCACGGTAAAAGTCGTGCCCCTGTCCACGCTGCTTTGGACGGAGATGGTGCCGTTCATGGCATCCACCAGGCTTTTGACGATGGGCAGGCCCAGACCGGTGCCGGTGATGAAACGGGTCTTTTCGTTCTTGACCCGGTAGAAGCGTTCGAAGATCTTGTCCAGGTATTTTTCATCGATACCGAATCCCGTATCCGAGACCTCGACCTGGATTCGGCCGTCCGGCTTGCTCGCCCTCACCTCGATGTGACCGCCCTCCGGGGTGTAGTTGATGGCATTGGTGATCAGGTTGCCGAAGATGCTTTCCAGGGCCATGGGGTCGGCGGTGATTTGTGGCAGCGGCCGCTCAGGCAGAACGGCGGTGAGGGTCTGACGTTTCGCGCCGGCCCGGGCGTTCAGGAAATCCACGATGCTTTTCAGCAGGTCGTCCAGCTTGACCGGGACGGGTTCGCGGGTGACGGCCCCGGATTCGATGCGGGAAAGATCCAGGAGGTCTCCGATGAGGGAGATCAGTCCCTGGGTCTTTTCCTTGGCCCGGAAGAGGAGATACTGTTCCTGCTCCTTGTCGGCGTTCGAATCGTCCCCCATCATGTCGCCCAGCACCAGCGCCAGTTGTTCGTGGATGGTGGAGAGGGGCGAACGCAGCTCGTGGGTGACCTTCGCCACGAATTCGCTTTTAAGTTGGTCCAGAACCTTCATGGTGGTGATGTTGACCAGGGTAATCACCGCCCCCATGCATTCGCCGTCATCCCCCGTAATCGGGCGGCCTTTGGCCATGAGGTAGATGTTGTCGGGCAGGGCCAGCTCATAGCTTGGGGGGTCGTCGGCAACGGTGTATTTTCCCTGGGAGATGTCCATCACCAGATTGCAGAATCCCGGATCGGCGACGTAAGCCTCGATCCGTTCTCCGGTCGTCCGGCAGGGATCAAGACCCATGAGATGGATGAAGGCGGGGTTCATCAGTACGACCTGACCCCGCGTGTTGGTCACCACCAACCCATTGGGAAGGGATTCCAGGATGGTGCGGATCCGGCTTTTTTGCATACCCAGATCCATGAGAGTCTTTCTCCGCTGGGCTTCCAGCATCTCCGTTTCCATGGTCAGGATAAGCTTTTCCCGGGCGCGTTCGACGACCATGCGGAGGTGTTCAGGCTCGAAAGGCTTGGGGATGAAATCGTAGGCCCCTTGTTTCATGGCCTCGATGGCCGTCTCGATGGTGGCGAATCCCGTGATGATGATGACCAGAATCGATGGGTCTTCCGCCCGGATATGCTGGAGGACCTCCAGACCGTCCATTCCCGGCATCTTGAGGTCCAGAAGGACAATGGAGATCATCTCTTTTCTGATGATCTCCAGCCCCGCGAGCCCCCGGTTGGCCGAAAAAGTTTTGAACCCCATCCGGTTGAGGATCCGCTGACAGGCCAGTCGAATACCGTCTTCGTCGTCGATCACCAGTACATTGATTTCATCCATATCGTATCATCCTCGGTGCGATGTTTCATGACCGGGTTTTGGGAAACCGGTGTCCGGTCAACCGACGGCGGTCAGTGGTCGGTTTCCGTCGTCTCGGGCATGTCGAGGGGGAGTTCGATGCTGAATACGGCACCGCCCTCCGGCGCATTCCTGGCCTCGATGAGGCCGTGGTGTTCCTTGATGATGCTGTAAGCCAGGCTCAGCCCGAGGCCGGTGCCCTCCCCCTCGTCCTTGGTGGTGTAGAACGGGTCGAAGATGTGGGGAAGAACCTCGTCGGGAATCCCGGGACCGGTGTCGGAAATTTCGATCAGCACCTGGTTCCTGGCAGGGAGGTGTTCGGTTTTCAGCGACAGCTTTCCGTTCCCGCCCATGGCCTGGGCCGCGTTGATGATGAGATTCATGAAAACGTGGTTCAGCTGCTGGATGTCTCCGGGCACCATGGGGAGACCCTCGGCAAAGTGTTTGCAAATCTCGATGTTGTGGAAGAGGGTTTGCTTGTCGAGCAAAAACAGCGTCCTCGAGAGGGCTCTGTTGATGTCGTGGGGTTTGATCTGGTAACGGGTCTGCCGGGCGAATTCAAGGAGCTCCTTCACCGTGTCCCGGCAGCGTTGGGCGTCTTTCAGGATGCGGGAAAGGTCCTCGCGGATGCTCTCTTCCAACGCGTACTCCTCGAGCACCAGCTTGGTAAAGAGGGTGATGCTTCCCAGTGGGTTGTTGAGCTGGTGGGCCACGCCGGCGGAAAGCTTGCCCAGGGATGCCATCTTGTCGGCCTGGAGGAGCTGCAGACGCGTTTTTTCCAGCTTTTCCTTCATTTTGATTTCTTCCCGAAGATCGTGAAAGAAGCCGATGGTCGCCACCTCTTCCTTGCCGTCATAGACGACGGCGGCGTTCAGCCGGATAGGGACGATCATGCCGTTTTTGTGCTGTATGTCCACCTGATGGAATTTCAGCTTGCCTTTCCCGCCGTAATCCTTGCTCCGCAGTTTTTTCATGATGTCGTAGGCACAACCCTTCTCGGCGTAAATGTCCTGGATCATGAGTTTGTGGAGCCCATCGTACATGCTGTACCCGGTGATTTCCACGGCGGCGTCGTTGAAAATGAAGATCTTACCCTTCCGGTCGGCGGCGATCACGCCGTCCACGGAACTCAGAATCAGGTTCTTGAGGAAGGCGTTTGAGCGCTGCAGCTTTTCTTCGAGCCCCTCCACAAAGGGGATGTCGAAGTCGAGCATGGCGATGGCGTCTACTATCTCGTCCGTCATGTTCTCGGACGGCGGAAGCGGGTAGAAGTAGTGGCAGTAGTTCTTTTTCTGGGTGAGAAAGCTTGATTTGTGGATAACCGTGGGTGACCGTGTCTTGGTGATCTGTCCCAGGGGGCATTCCTCGCAGGGCGTGTCGAGGTTCCAGAGAATCTCGTGGCAGAGGCGTCCGATGATGTTCTTGCTGAATCGTTTTTTCGTGAAGGCGTTGGCGGCAAGGATGATGTATTCCGGAGAGACGACGATGATCTTGCGCCTGAAGCCGTCGATGGCCCGGATCAGGTACTCCTTTTCAGTATCGGTGTGCATGGGCCTTCTCCTTGATGGGCTTTAGGGGCCGGTCATAATGAGACGAATCAATATTAAATTCAGTATATCGAAGGAGAAGGATATAATCAATACATAAAAAAAATGCGGCGAATAGAATAAATCCGCTTCATTTTCATTCTTCGGATAGCGGCGCAGGATCGGCCGGAGCCCGATGGATCAGGTCAAGGGGGCTGGCGCCGCCGCGAAGGGACAGGATCGCCCGGTTGTTGGGTTGGGCGTGGAACAGCCGATCCCCGGTTTCCGACGTGATGCGGCGGATCACGTCGGGCCGGGGGGGACCTTTGGCGGAAAAGACGCTTACCGCCTCGCCGACAGTGATTTTGTTGCGGACATCCAGCAGAATATCGGTGGCCGAGAGGCGTTCCAGGACTTTTCCCATGAAATCCTGCCGAATCTCGCTGTCGGGCGGGTTGTATTCCGGAACGATCTGATCGGGATCCCTCAAATAAAAGCCGGTGCAGTAACCCCGGCGGGTGACGCCCGCCAGGGTTTCCCGCCAGTCGGGCCGGACAACGTAACGACGGCCTTCGGAACGGTCAAGAGCGGCGTCGATGGCTTCGCGGTAAACCTTGACCACTGATGCCAGGTAATGGATTCCCTTCATCCGTCCCTCGATTTTGAGGGACCGGACGCCGGCGTCGATCATCTCCGGGATGTGCGCGATCATGCACAGGTCCTTCGAATTGAAGACATAGGCTCCCCGGCCGTCCTCGGCGATTGGGTAATATTGACCCGGTCGCTTTGCCTCCATGAGGGTGTAATGAAACCTGCAGGGATGGCTGCACCGTCCCCGGTTGGCGTCCCGTCCCGTCATGAAACTGCTCAGAAGGCAGCGTCCCGAATAGGCGATGCACATGGCGCCGTGAACAAAGGCCTCGATTTCCAGGTCGACGCCGTCGGCGATTCTCCGGATGTCATCGAGGGGGAGTTCCCGGGCGAGATTGACGCGGCGGGCCCCCAGATCCCGCCAGAACCGGGCGGCGTCGAGGCCGGTGATGTTGGCCTGGGTGCTGATGTGGATGGGGATTTCGGGGATGATGCGCCGGGCTGCGGCGAATACCCCGGGATCGGCAATAATGACGGCGTCGGGCCCGATCTCGGCCAACTGCCCCAGGTAGGCGGCGATCCGGTCCGTTTCATCGGTTCGGGGATAGATATTACACGCCACATAGACCCGTACGCCGTTTCGATGGGCGAAGGTGACGGCCTGGTCCAGTTCTTCCAGGGTGAAATTTCCGGAGAAGTTTCTCAGGCTGAAGTCCTTACCCGCCAGATAGACGGCGTCGGCACCGTAATAGACGGCGATCTCGAGCTTCTCGGGATTGCCGGCCGGCGCAAGCAGTTCGACGGCGGGGCTGTCAAGCGTCACGGGCGGAACCTCGGCAGGATGCCGCGGCGGCCTTCGGAGGGCTTTCCGACGCAGCGCCGGTGATAATCCACACCGGATTCTGTGGAGAGAGGCGATCGCCCCAGGGCATCTTTTTGGCGGCGCTCACCTGAATCTGGACGATGTCGGTCGCCAACCCCAGCCTCCGGAAGCCGGTCAGGGCGACGTCGATGTTCTGAATCAAAACGGTGTTTACCACCATGACGCCCCCGGGCCTGAGACGCGCCCCGGCGGTTTCCATGATCCGCCCCAGGTCTTTTCCGCCTCCGCCGATAAAGATCCGGTCGGGGGCGGGCAGATCGTCGAGGCCGTCGGGCAGGGTCGCCTGGACGATTTCAAGCCGCTCGATTCCGTACCGTTCTTGATTGGCCCGGATATGGGCGATGCGATGGGCCCGCCGCTCCACCGCAACGATCCGGCCGGTCCGGATGAAAAGACCCGCCTCGATAGCTACGGAGCCGCTGCCGGCACCCAGATCCCAAAGGACGAGACCGGGCGCCCCAAGGCGGAGTTTGGACAGGGTGACGGCGCGGACCTCGGGTTTGGTGATCAGTCCCTTTTCGTGGATGAAGGCGGCCTCGGGCATCCCGGGATAGAGCGGCGACGCCTCCTTTCTGTCGGGCGGTCTCCGATGCAGGATGACAACGTTCGGCGACCGGAAAACCTTTCCGGCGGCCTCGACCGGCGGTACCCACGCAACAGATTCGTCTTCGGCGCCGAGTTTTTCGAGGACACACATGTCGAAGTCCGTGAAACCATGCGCCGTCATGAAGGCCGCCAGCCATGCGGGGGTATGGATGGGGTCGGTCAAAAGACCGATTTTGTGATGACAGGCGAGGGCCTCCAGGAGCGCCGCATCGTTCCGGCGGCCGTGGAGGCTGACGAGGCGGGCGTCGCTCCAGGGGATGCCGATCCTGGCAAAAGCGGCGCCGATGGCGGTGATGTTGGGCAGAACCCGTACGTTCTCCGCCCCGAGAGCGGTCGTGATGACCGATCCGATGCCGTAAAACAAGGGGTCCCCGGATGCCAGGACAACTACCTTTTTAGCGGCCATCCGTTCCGCGATGAACGGGACGATCTCGGCGATGTTCCGGGTGATCGCCAATTTTTCGGCACGGACATCCGGGAAATAGCTCAGGTGTCGTTTTCCGCCGACGAGAACCTCGGCCTCCCCGATCGCCTCGAGATGGCCCGGGGTGAGGTCTCTGGGAGAGAGGCCGATGCCGACGATCGTGACGGGGATCATGATACGGCACCGCCGTTTTCGTCGAAAATACGATTGCCTTCGAAATCGAAGACCACGCCGCGGATCCGGAAACCTTCGCCGGAAAACCGCCGAGCGGCCGCGATCATGGCGCGGCCCACCCGGGAGATAAGGGCCGGGTGCTCGGCACGGATGAACTCGAAGGCGTGGCGGGCCGTGTTGGCGTGGGCCACTCTTTCGGCGAAGTCCGCATCTCCGCTGACCGCCAGGGCCCATTCCGAGAGACGTTGAAGCGTCATGGCCGATTTGGCGGCGTGGGTGTGGGGGATCCCCTGGGCCATCTTGACGGCCTTGCCGAAAAAGACGGCGATCCGGACCTCGCGGAAACCCGTGGCGGCGGCGGCCGTGAGGGATGTCTCGAAAAAATCCCCAATCTGCACGAAGGCTTCCTCGGGAAGGTCCTGCCAGAGGGCTTGGGCGAACCGTTCGCTGCGGCGGCCCGTGGTCATGACGACGGTGTCGAGCCCTGCCGCCTCGGCCACTGACAGGGATGCGCGGATAGTGGCGATATAGGCGTCGTGGGACATGGGGCGGACGATGCCCGTCGTGCCCAGAATGGAAATACCCCCCAGGATGCCGAGGCGGGCGTTCAGCGTTTTTATCGCCATGGCCTCGCCTTCGGGGACGAAGATTTCGACACAGACCGTGCCGATATCGCGGCGGTCCGCAAGGACATCCAGCACAGCCTGTCGGATCATCCGGCGGGGTTCCGGATTGATGGCCGGTTCGCCCGGCGCCACCTCAAGACCGGGCTTGGTGACCCGCCCGACGCCCGTGCCGCCGAAGAGGCGGATTCGCCCCCCGTCGAAATCCGGCAGGACAACCCCTGGATTCGCGCCGTTGCCGACAGCTGCTTCCCGGCATTCCCGGGGTGGCGCCCCCAGACGAACCCTTGCGCCGATGACGGCGTTGTGGGTGACGTCGGGGTCGTCTCCGCCGTCCTTGACGACCAGACATTCCGCTCCGCCGTCGGCGGTGAAAGAACAGGCGTGGATGGGAATGGTAAGGGCCTCACCGGTCGGAAGGGGGAGGATCACCGTTGCCGGAAAACGTCCTTCAATCAGGTGCAACAGCGCCCCCCGGACGGCTGCGGCAGCGGCAGCGCCCGTAGTGAAACCGCACCGAAGTGTCGGTTCGCGCTTATCACTCATGAGGTTCGGCCGGCCATGATCAACAGGGCGTTGACGACGGCGGCCGCCACGTTGGACCCCCCCTTGCGACCGAGGTTGGTGATGTGGGGTACGTCCATTTGGGCCAGTTCGGATTTGGATTCCGAAGCGTTGACAAAGCCGACGGGCAGTCCGATGACCAGAGCCGGACGGGCCTGGCCGGCCCGGATCTGCTCCATGAGACGGAGCAGGGCCGTGGGGGCGTTGCCGATCACGTAAATCCCGTCCGTCATCAGGGGTAGGGCCATGTCGACGGCGGCCTTGGCGCGGGTGATGCCGGCCTTTTCGGCGTACATCCGCACGTCGGCCTGACCGATGAGACAGGTGACGCTGCCGCCGAAAGCCTCGACCGATGCTTTGCGTATCCCCGATCGCGCCATTTCCGTGTCGGTGATGACGGGATTGCCGGCCCGGATCGCTGCGAGGCCTCGGGCAATGGCGAGCGGGTGGAAGCGGACGGTCTTCATATAGTCGAAATCCGCCGATGTGTGAATCATGCGTCGGACGATTTCCCATTCGGCGGCGTCGAAACCGTGGGGACCGGCTTCCCGGTCGATAATCTGAAAGCTTAAGGATTCAATTTCTTGGGGGTTCATCTTGTTGAGCGGTTCCTTTCATGACGGTAGATCCGACAGGCGTCGACAAACGCGCCGGCAGCCTCGGGGCGGCTGCCGAAATGGAGGTGGACATAGCTTCCCAGGGTGCGTTGGATCTGAAACCCTTCTCCGCTTCGCGGCCGACCCAAGCGGTCCGACAGGCCGTAGACCGTTTGAACCCCATCTCCTTCGGGAGAAGGTTCAAGGTCGGAATAGTGGAATTCGTGTCCCCGGAGGGTGGCTCCGGCCTGCCCCAGAACCGTGTCGGCGGTGAGGGTGACCTCACGGTAGCCAAGGGAACGAAGGCGGTCGTACATCCGCGTGGCGAAGGGAAAACACCCGGTCATGAGATGGCTCCGACCCTCCATATCATGGATTTCCCGGCCGAGGTACATGAATCCGCCGCATTCGCCGTAAATGGGCATGCCCGCCGCACTCGCTTCCCGAACCTGCCGGCAGAGCGTCCTGTTTTCAGCCAGCCGATCGGCGAAAAGCTCGGGATAACCCCCGCCGAAATAGAGGCCGTCCAGCGCGTCGGGAAGGGCCGGATCCGATATCGGTGAAAACGGCACAATTTCGGCGCCCCGGGCTGCAAGGAGATCGAGGTTGTCCTGGTAGTAAAAGCAGAAGGCCTTGTCGACAGCCACGCCGATCCGGACGATCGGCATGTCGGCGGTGGGGCCGGGAATGGGGGTGGGGCGTGTCTCAGCGATCCCGGGGAGATCCGGCAGGCGCCGCCAAAGGGCATCCAGATCGATGTGGCCTTCGATCAGGTCGGCCAGTCGACGCACGGTTTCGGAGGATGTCCCGTGCTCCTCCCGGGTGACGAGGCCCAGATGACGTTCGGGGATGGCGACGGCGTCGTCCCGGGGGATGCCGCCCAGGCAGGGCATTTTCACCCGTCCATCCAGAGCCTCCCGAAGATAGGCGAGATGTCTCGGGCTGCCGATGTTGTTGAAGACGACCCCGGCGAAGTCGAGCTCCGGATCGAAGCTTTCGAAGCCGTGGACCAGGGCGGCGGCGCTTCGGGCCATGCTTTTGGCGTCGACGATCAGAATGACGGGGACGCCCGTCCATTTGGCCATCTGGGCCGTGGAGCCGGCTTCGCTGCGCCCGTCATATCCGTCATAGAGCCCCATGACCCCCTCGATGACGGCAATGTCTGCCCCGTCCGCGGCCCTGGCGAATGCCGCCGTGTTGTAAACCCGGGAGAGCATCCATCCATCCAGGTTCCGGCTGATCGCGCCGGTGACGCGGGTGTGGTGGCCGGGATCGATGAAATCCGGCCCGACCTTGAACGGCGCCACCGTGAGACCCCGTCTGCGGAAGGCCGCCATGAAGCCCATCGTGATGGTTGTTTTGCCGCTGCCGCTTCTGGTTCCGGCAATGACGACCCCTTTTATGGCGACCTCCTTAAAAGCAAGAAACCAAGTTCTGCGAAACTTGGTTTCCGGATAAGCGTCGTTTCGGTGCACGTCGCTTTGAAAAACGTCAAGATCGCAACCCGTTGCATTGAATCGGCAATATCGTCGAGGTTGCGGAATCCCGCGGTTTTGGGGTTGACAAAACCGCACCGGAAAAATGAATAACAGGGATATCCGAGGATATCAAGTCCTATTTTCCACGGGCGTCAGGGGACCTGCGGCGGGTTCCGGCCGTGAAGAAAACAGGCTTCAAATCGACGCGTGGGGCGAGGGTCGTATCCTCCCGGCACCGGCCTGTGAAAGTCGAAAATTGAGTCATCATCGACCGTTGAGAAAGGAAAGACGCCTTGGTGCATACGGACATCGCGGCCCTCGGGCTGTTCGGCATCACTTATGCGGGGATTGCCCTGGGAAAGGTGCCGGGGCTTGTCGTCGACAGGGTCGGCATTGCACTTCTGGGTGCCATCGGCATGGTTGTGGCGGGTGTCGTCACTACCCGGGAGGCGGTGGGCGCCGTCGACATTCCGACCATTCTGCTCCTCTATTCCCTGATGGTGGCCTCCGCACAGCTCCGCCTCGGGGGGTTCTATTCCTGGGCCGCCGCGGCGATCGCCGGTCTCCTCCACCGCCCGAGGCTCTTTCTGTTGACCGGCATGGTCTCGAGCGCGCTGCTCTCGGCGCTCCTGGCCAACGACATCGTCTGTTTCGCCTTCACCCCCGTTCTTTCTCTGGCCTTGATCCGAGGCGGGCTCAACCCCGTACCGTTTCTTATCGGGCTCGCGGTCGCCAGCAATATCGGCTCGGCCGCCACCATCATCGGCAATCCCCAGAACATGCTCATCGGGCAGGTCGGCCGACTCGACTTCGGGGCGTTTCTGATCTGGTGCACGCCCCCCGTCGCCGTGTCTCTTCTGGGCGGCTACCTGATCATCCTCGGGATTTACCGGGAAAGGCTCTACACCACCAACCTCGACACCGAAACCCTGTCAAAGACACCGTGGCCGATGTTCAACTCCTGGCACACGGCCAAGGGACTCATCGCCGTCGCCGTTCTGGTGCTCATGTTCTTCACCGCCGTCCCCCGAGAGGTGTCGGCCATCGCTGTCGCGGGCGTTCTCCTCTGCAGCCGTCGAATGAAAACCCGAGACATCCTGGGATTGGTGGACTGGCATCTGATCACTTTTTTCTGCGCGCTCTTCATCGTTATCCACGGCGTTTCCCGGGGACCCTACCTGGGGATGATGGTGCAAGCTTTCACGGCAAGGGGATGGGTATTGGGCGATCTTCCCGTTTTAGCGGCCGTGTCGACGGCCTTGAGCAACCTGTTCAGCAACGTTCCGGCCGTCATGCTGCTGCTGCCTTTTCTCGATCCTATGAATCCGGTTCAGTGGTATGTCCTGGCGGTGTCGAGCACCTTCGCCGGAAACCTTTTCCTCCTGGGGAGCATTGCCAATCTCATCGTCGTCGAACAGGCCCGCGGTTTCGGCATCGACATCACCTTCGGCCGGCATGCGGCGGTGGGGATTCCGGTGACCTTGTTCTCTTTGGGTGTGTTGTTGTTGTGGATCGCCTTTTGAACGTCGGAAAGAACGGCGTCCTCAGACAGTCTCTCATTCCGCCGTTTCGGCCCTGTCGGGGGGCGTCCGGTCGATGTCCCAAACGGCGATGATCGTCGTGCCGTTGTCCGGGCTGGAATCGATGGTGACGGCACCGGCGGCGTGGGTGACCCGTTCGCACATAGCCGGAAGGCCGATGCCGCTGTCGGCGGATTGGGGATGGAGCTTGTCGTCGACATTGAACCCGATCCCGTTGTCCCTGATTTCAAGAAACAGCCGGCCCTTTTGTTTGCGAAGGGAGACTCGGCCTCGGGTTGCGCGGCTGTGACGGGTCATATTGGCCAGTGCCTCCTGAACCACGCGATAAATCACGATCTTGAGGGGTTGCGGCAGATCGTTTTCAGTCACGGCCCATTCGGTTTCAATGGAAATTTCCGGAAAAGCGCTTCTGATGCTGTCGCAGAGCCCATCCAAAGCGGGACGCAACCCCAGTTCGTCGATCATGAGCGGACTCAGGTTTTTCGAGATGACCCGGATCTCCTCGTGCAGTTCCTGAAACGTCTTGACGATCAGGCGGCATTGACGCTCCATGTCCAGTTCATCCTTCCCGTTCATGGCCTGCAGGGCCGCTTCAACCCTGAATTTAAGGGCGCTGATCTTGGGCCCCATTTCATCGTGAAGACCGGCGGCGATCTCGCGGCGTTCGATTTCCTGTGCGGTCAATAATTGGTTGGAAAGGCGCCTCAGCCGCTGTTCCGATTTCTTGAGCTCGGTTTCCGCCTGTTTTCGCCGTTCAATGTGTTGCAGCAGCGGTTTGTAGGAAAATCGATACAGGGTGGGGAAGACGAGCACGATCAGCAACAGCGCGTCCCCCATGACTTCGATCGTCAGGGGCAGCGGCGGGAGGAGGTTCAGGAGGATCATATTGAAGGCTTCGACCAGGAAAATCGACAGGGCGATAATGGAAAGCAGCCAGAGGGGGCGGCTCAGTCGGCGAACCGATTCGGGTTGCGGGTGGGTTGACGGGGACGGGGCGGGGGGGCACTCGGAAGCGGTCTTGCTTTCCATGGATCTCTCCAGGCATTGTCGGAAAATTTATGAGAACGGCCGGTGTGCAGGAGCGTCCTGTTCATCGGCGGCACTGTCGTCAGGGATTTCTTACCAGAATTTTTCTGTGTGAGACAACGGCTAATTTTTGAGCATTGACGGCCGAGCCGTGTTCAGCCGTGCCGGCAGACTTGATCATCGCGGCGGAACGTGTTATCCGTTAACCTGAAATCGGTGCCTGAGGAGGCCGTGAGGGTGCCGTGGCGTCGTCGCCCGACATTGGATGCCCGGTCCGGGGCCGTCGGCGGTGCCGGGGGATTTTCGGCACATGGATCCCAAGGATATTGATGATGTCGTTCCATACCGGGACGGGCGGCATCGTCGACACTGCACGCCGGAGAAATACCCCCATGTCGTTCCCTGAAAGTTCACATTGGGAAACACGTCTGGTGTCGCCTCAGACGGTGCTGACGCGCATTCAATTCTTCTGAACATGCTGATCCGCCTGGCCAGGGAACAGGGCCTGAAAGGACTGACGGCCGAGGTCCCTGCCGTCAACAAATTCATGATGAAGATATTCGAAAAGGCGAACCTGCCGTTGGATGCGCGCCTGATCGACGGGGTATACCACATCACAATCCTCTTGGGTGCATAGCGTCCCGGGAAGGGTCGAAACTTCCGGGGTCGAGGAGGATAGGGGAGGAGGACGCCTTTTCGGCATGAATGGACGACGATCGGTATGAAGCGGGAGCGCCTGAGCACCATCACCCTCATGCTGTTTTCCATGGTCATCGGCGTCCTGTCTGCCGTCGGCGCCGTCTGTTTCCGTGCCCTCATCGAGCTGTTCGGGAACCTGTTCTGGGCGCCGGGCGTCACCTTCACCCATCAGGTAGTGGCTTCGCCCTGGTGGTTCAGGGTCGTTTTTCCCCCGTCGGTCGGTCTGATGGCGGGGCTGCTTATCGTCTACGTCATTCCCGAAGCCCGGGGTCCCGGCGTTCCCGAGGTGATTCTTTCCGTAACCAACCACCAGAGTCGAATCCGGCATCGGGTCACCTTTTTCAAGACACTGGTCACGAGCATGCTCATCGGCGGGGGCGCATCCGTGGGCCGGGAAGGCCCCATCATTCAGATCGGGGCGTCCATCGGGTCTTCCATGGCACAGGTATTCAGGCTGGACCCGGCAATCCGCCGCGTTTGCCTGGCCTCCGGGGTGGCGGCGGGCATCGCCGCGACCTTCAACGCACCCATCACCGGCACCCTTTTTGCCGTCGAGATCATTCTTCTTGACCTTGAACTGAGCCACATCAGCAACATCGTCATCGCGTCGGTGGTCGGGTCGGTGGTGTCCCGCATATTTCTGGGCGAGTTTCCAACGTTTGTTGCGGTGGACTTCGTGCTTTACCACTTCTGGGAACTCGGCGTCTATCTGGCTCTGGGTCTCGCCGGAGGCTTCGTCGCCATCCTATTTATCCGCACCGTCGGCCTGAGCGAGGATCTGTTCATGGGGACCCGGATTTTCGAATGGCTGAAGCCGGCCGTCGGCGGACTCCTTCTGGGGGTGTCGGCCCTGGCGTTTCCGCAGATTCTGGGGATCGGATACGATACGGTCAATGCCGCACTCACCGCATCCCTGGGCCTCGGTGCCGCCGTGGCCCTGCTCCTGGTCAAGATGATCGCCACCGCCCTCTGTGTGGGCTCTGGCATGAGCGGCGGCATCTTCGCCCCTTCATTGGTGCTGGGCGCGACGCTGGGCACCGCCGTCGGACTTGCCGCCAATCAGGTGTTTCCAGGACTCGATCTGAATCCCGCCTTTTATGCGCTGGCCGGGATGGGCGCGGTGGTGGCCGGAACGACCCTGGCGCCCATTACGGCCATCATGACGATTTTCGAACTGACGAATAACGAAGCGGTGATTCTCCCGCTCATGGTGGCCTGTATCAGCAGCGTTCTGGTGGTCCGGCTCCTGTTCGGGTATTCCGTTTACGAAATGAAGCTGCTCAGGAAAGGGGTGAATATCGTCCGAGGGCACGATGTCGGCGTGTTGCGGCATCTCGTCGTCAAGGATTTCATGGACGACGATTTTGAAACCTTGCCTGAAAATGCGTCGCTGCCCCACATCGTCGAACGGATCTGTGAATCGAACTATCCCCATTTTGTGGTGCTGGCCGGCGAACGGTTGGCCGGTTTCCTCTCCCTTCGGGATGTCCGGGGGGTTCTGAACGATTTCGAAATGCTCCGGGAAATCGTCGTCGCCGCGGACCTCATGCAGCGGAAGGTCATCACTGTTTC
>NZ_JBFXGG010000049.1:0-22343 GCF_050178255.1 Desulfococcus sp.
CCTCTTCCACCGCGTAGTTGTCCCACTCGTTGACCGAGTAAACCAGATCATCCCGCTCGATGTCGGTACCCTTGCCGTTCACTTGAATCTCGTTCTCAGAGGTGTCGGGAACCCTCTTCACACATACTAAAATGTCCATATCCGTCCTCATCTCTTCTCCCAGGTTCATATCATTCCGGCTCCGTTTCAGAGATCCGGAAACCTTCTCCCGGCGGGTCAACCATGGCAGCGGCCTTCTATCGCCATACCCTGTCTTTGATATCAGCCGTCATGAAAATCAGCGGCAAATCATGCCATCCTGCGGGATGGAGCCCCAGGACAAGATGCCTTGACCGGCATGACACGTTGGTTGATCCAGGAAAAAAAGCTTGACTCAAACCACATTATAAATATATTGTAGTTGTATTATAGCTACATTGGATAAAAAATTTCCCTTCCCTTGTCAAGAAAAATGATTGCGGCGCCGGGGTTTCAAAAAAAAACAAGTGCGTCATGGCTGAAAACACTTTCGATTCGGGAAAAGATATGGAAAATTACACGACGTCTGCCGAGTCGCAACAGTTCCGGGTAACAGTCTTTATTGCTTTACGGCAGATGGTCTCGGGATCAGGTCCGGAATCAACACACTAAAACACACCGTTATTAAAGATCGTTGACGGAGAGATTATGCCTCAATCCAAACTGATGTCCTTATCGGAAGCCGTCCGTCGATTCATTCCCGACGGTTCCAGCGTGGCCATGGGCACCTGTCTCGAAGCGATGATTCCCTTTGCCGCCGCCCACGAGATGATTCGACAGCGCAAACGTCGCTTGACGCTGGTGGGACCGATTTCCGACATCTGTTTCGACCAGCTTATCGGCGCAGGCTGCGCGGCCAGAATCCGGGCCGCCTGGGTGGGAAACGTCATCACCGGCTCGGCATATAATTTTCGACGCGCAGTGGAAAACGGGACCCTCGAAGTAGAGGATCATTCCAACTTCACGATCCTGACGGCCCTCCGCGCCGGGGCGGCGGGCGTACCGTTCCTGCCGGTGCGCACGGCCCTGGGAAGCGATCTGTTCAAGACCAATTCCGGCCTGAAGGTCATCACATGCCCGTTTACCGGCGACACGTTGGCCGCCGTTGCCGCCATCACCCCGGATCTCACCATCGTCCACGTCCAACGCGCAGACCGTTATGGAAACGCCCATTTCTGGGGGAATTTCGGTATTACCCGGGAAGCCTGCCTGGCCAGCGACAGGGTCATTCTCACCACCGAAACCATCGTGGACACCCAGGTGATTACCAGCGATCCCAACCGTGTGCTTACGCCGGGATTCAGGGTCAGCGCCGTAGTCCATGTCCCCTGGGGCGCGTATCCTTCCCCGGTACCGGGTTTTTACAACCGGGACCACCAAGCATACCTCGACTATCGCAACGCCGGCAAATCCTCCGAAGATTTCGCTCATTGGTGCAGGTCATGGGTGGATGAGGTTTCCGATCGCGAGGCCTATCTGGAGCGCATCGGGAAAGATCGGTTGGCGCAACTTCAATTGAAACACCATGTTCTTTCGGAGCCTGCTGATTATGGATACTGAATCGCGTCGATACACCCTGCCCGAACTGATGGTGACCGCAGCCGCACGCGAGATCGCCGACGGTGAAGTCATCTTTGTCGGTATGCGGCTGCCGCTTCTGGGTTTCCTTCTGGCCAAGAGCACTCATGCCCCCAATGCGGTGGGGATCTACGAACTCGGTCTGGTGCGCGATACCGTAGCTCCCGAACCGATTTTGACCATGGGAGACCTGCCTAATTTTTACCGGGCCCAATGGTTGTCTGATATGGCCGATATGATGGGGTTGCTGCAGAAAGGCGAGGTCGACGTCAGCTTTATCGGCGGCGCCCAGGTGGATCGATTTGGAAATCTGAACACGACCTGGATCAGAAGCGGCCAGGCCCGCGAAACCCGCATGCCGGGAAGCGGCGGCGCTTGCGATCTGGCCGGCCTGGCCGGGCGGCACATCATCATCATGAATCACGAAAAGCGTCGCTTCGTGCCCCAGGTGGACTACATCACCTCTCCGGGTTACGGCGACGGACCCGGCTGGCGTCGTCGCATGGGTCTTCCCCGCGGCGGTCCTTCGGCGGTCATCACCACTCTGGGCATCCTTCGCTTTGATCCCGAAACCAAGGAGATGGTCCTGTCCGGCATTCATCCGGGAATCCGTGTCGAAACAGTACTGGAACACACGGGTTGGCCCCTTCGCGTGGCACCGGACCCTGTCGTGACGCCGGAGCCCACTGAAACGGAACTCGCCATGCTTCGTCGGTTCGATCCCAAGGGGTTTTGGACCGGAAGATGATATGCACCCTAAAAATTACAGGTGGACAAATACCGTGACAGACGATCCAAAGCATCGGATGGGTGAAAAACAGCCGGACCGAGGTGCGCCCCCGAAGGTCAAATTCGAGGTATACGGTGAAGAGATGATCGAAAAACAGGTAACCTCAAGCGGAAACAGCGGCCGCGTATATCTCCCGCCGGACTGGGTGGGCCGCCATGTCAAGATCATCCGCATCGATTGAGTTGATGATGCCCCCCAACCCACTCGTGTTCTGCATCATTGTTGAGCTCCGGATCCTGCCGAAACCTTCGGTCCAGACCTCTGACCAGGGAGCTGGAGATTACTTCCTGTCTATGAGAGATGCCGACGGTTCCACTAAAATCTTTTTTTCAGGTTGATGAACTTGCTGCGGTCAAAACCCTGGTTCTTGAAGAACGACAGCAGATCGGTGGAATCCCATCGCACGGATGTGTAGACTCTGCGGATGCCCATTTGCTCATAACGATTGAAGGTTTCTTCCGCCAGCTTGTTGCCGATGCCGTGCCCCATATATTCCGGTTGAACCCCCAGCGTGGCAATCCAGGCGCTTTTTTCCAGGCCGAAACCGAAATAGTGAATATAACTGATCATAAAGCCAATGACATGGCCGTTTAACTCCGCCACGACACAGATGTCGTTATCGGTTTTAGTGTGCTTTTCAATCAGGTCCTTAAAATCCGTATCCACGGGCTTCCGGACAATGGCTGCGTAAATATGGGCGATATCATCGGCATCGGCGGGTTCAAGTTCTCTGATCCGAATATTTTCCACGCAAAGAATCCTTTTGTTTCATTGATGAAAAGGGTTAGTCGATCCGGATGATTTTGACGCTGTGCCCCACCCAGTCCGGCGGCAGATATACGCGGCCGCTGTTTCCGCTGGATTTGACCACTTTTTCAATCATCTCCTCCCCATATATTTCGAATTTGACCTTCATAGGCGGTCCGAATCCCTGCGACGCTTCATTTACCTGCTTTTTTTGATCGTCTTTCACAATGCACGCCTGTCCAATTGTTAAATAGCTTGATTAGATTTTTTGAACTGATCCGAGCTGATTTTATTAACATCAGTCAAGAGAGAGGTCAAGCCGGTTCCGCGCATATTATCGCTGTTTTCAAACGTCATGCGCGGCATCGATGTCGGCCTCATTCAGTTATTGCGATTGGATTGGTGAAGAACGGGAAGCATCGGCGCCGCCAGACATGCCGTTCCGAAATCGGCGATCAGGATGTTCAGCAGGGAGAGACGACGAGCGTGCAAGGCCCATTTTTGAGATTGACCAATCCCTCTTCACAGATTCTCAAGAAGGGAATTGCAGCACTGGTCAGCGTACTCAGTGTCTGGATCGGGTCCCGAAATTTGACGCCCAATGCATGTGTGGATGTATTTACCGCATCGATACTTTCCGTGAGCCCCCCAATGGGCAGATGGGACATCAGCCCAAAAACCGGCAAGGCCAGTTCGGCGACGACACCGCCGTCCCGGCAAACCACAACCCCGCCCTTCAAGTCATGAAGTCGATTGATCGCCACGGCCATATCGCCGTCCGATGCCCCAACCGCCACGATTCCGGCGGTGTCCCATCCTGTGCTGCAGGCAACGGCGCCGGCGTTGATCCCGAAGCCCCGAATCATACCGACAAACCTTTGGCCTGCTCTATGGGTGCGGTTTACGGCCGCCACCTTGACGATATCCCGAGTCACGTCCGCCTTGATTTCTCCTTTGATCACGGGAAGCGTGACATGGCTCTCCCGGCTCACAAGATCGGTGACCATATCGATGACCCGCACGGTCGTCTGCTGGTCGCCATGGGATGCCGAAATTCGGAAATCCGCGGCGGTTAAGGGGTCGGGAAGATGAACGGTGTCCAAACTCTCGGGCTGATACCGATGCGCCCGCGGCGATACGATACATCGGCCGTCTCTGGCGATGATCCGACCCTTGCAGATAACGAGTTCCGGCCGAATGGTCCGGATATTCGGCAGGATCGCCATGTCGGCATATCGACCGGGAGCGATACCCCCAATCATGTGATCGAGATTGAAGTGGGTCGCCGGATTGAGGGTCGCCATCTGAACGGCCTCCATGAATGTAAAGCCGGCGTCAATGGCTTTTTGCACCACATATTCCATGTACCCCTTTTCCAGAAGCTCGTGGGGGCTGACGCCGTCGGTGACCAGAATGAGCCGTCGCAGGTCAGAGGCTGTTTTTCGCAGTGCGGAGATTTTTGTCAAATCCCTTCGAATGCTGCCTTCCCGAATCATGACGTAAAATCCCAGGCGCAGGCGATCCAGAGCCTCATCAGCCGCGATGGGTTCATGGCAGGAAGAGATGCCGGCGGCGGCATAGGCATTGAGGGCGGCGTCACGAGCTCCGGCCGAATGCCCTTCCAGGCGCTTTCCCGCGGACATCACTGCATCCAGAATCGGGAGCATCTGCTCAGGGTTCCTGAGCACCATCTGCCAGTAAGATTCCCCCAACCCGATGATATCGTTCCTGGAGATGAGACGATGCAGATCCGCCACGGCAATGGGGGGACAATTCGGGCTGATGGAAATCATCGGCGGAGCGGTTCCGAAAACATGGATGGGTTGATCCGCAAAAGAGTCCATGAAATCCACGATACCGGCATAGCCGCGAACCGCATACGGCTCGGTGGTTTCCGTCACGACGGCAGTCGTCCCTCCGGGGATAGCGCTCGCCAGAAAAGCACCGGCGCTGTGCATTACGGCCAAATGGGTGTGTCCGTCGATCAAGCCCGGGATCAGAGGCTTTCCGCCGGCATCGATGATGACGGTGTCCGGTCCGATCGCCGGGTCCGGATGCGGGCCGACATAGGCAATCCTGCGGTCCCATACGCACACGGCCTGATTTTCCAGCAATTCCCCGCTGTAGACATTGGCAAGCGTGGCGTGAACGACAGCCAGATGCGCCTTCTCCCTGCCTTGGGCAACCTCGATGAGGCGATGTGTCCGTTCCATACCCCCCTCTTGTTTCACGATATCCCTCTTTTCCAGATGACGGCGGTTCTTTTCAACGGTTTCCCGGCATAGGTTTTTTACCTGCCCGCTGATAAGGTCAAACCATACTTTTTTCCACAAGCTCCGCAATATCGAGCGTTTTGATCTCCTCTTCCTTTTCCAGTGTTTTCATGCCGTCTTCGATCATCGTCAAACAGAAGGGGCAGGCCACGGCCACCGTAGACACCCCCTGCCGGACGATCTCTTCGGAGCGCTCGACATTGATCCTTTTGCCGATGGTTTCCTCCATCCACATCCTGCCCCCGCCGGCGCCGCAGCAAAAACTTTCCCGCCCATACCGTTCGAGTTCACTGAACCCATAATTGGTAACGGCGCGCAGAATCGATCTGGGTTGATCGTAAACCGAATTATACCGTCCGAGGTAGCAGGGATCGTGGTAGGTCAAAGGCCCTTCCCATGATTTTTTGAGGGAGATCCTGCCGTCTTTCACGAGCTGTTCAATCAACTGGCTATGATGGATCACCTCGTAATTTCCCCCCATTTGAGGGTACTCATGTTTAAGGGTATTGAGACAATGGGGACAGGCAGCGATGATTTTTTTGACGTTATAGCGGTTCAGGGTTTCGATATTCTCCTGGGCCATCATCTGAAACAGCATCTCATTTCCGACTCGCCTGGCAAAGTCGCCGGTGCATTTTTCCTCAGTCCCCAGAATCGCAAAGGAAACCCCTGCCTTCTGCAGAATTTTGACAAGACTTTTGGACACCTTTCTGGACCGATCATCAAAGGAGCCGGCACATCCAACCCAAAGGAGGTAATCGACATCGGCATCCTCCGCCATGGTTTTGACGCCGAGGCCTTCCGCCCAGTCGGCTCGCTTGTCGTATCCGATGCCCCAGGGGTTGCCGTTTCGCTCAAGCCCTTTCAGGGACACGTTCAGCTCTGGAGGATAGGTCTCCGACATCAATGTCTGTCCCTGACGCATGGCGATGATGCGCGGCACATGTTCGATGGCCACCGGACACACCTCCTCGCAGGCACGGCAGGTGGTGCAGGCCCAGAGGGTGTCCTGGGCGATCACATCGCCGACAAGCTGTTTTTCACTGTTGAGAGCGGCAATCTGCTCCTTGATTTTTTCAACCTGATCGACATCTTCGTTCTGCCGGATTCTGTCTGACAAGCCGGCTCTTTTAATTATGTTATCCGTATTTTCATAGAGCTCATGCTTCAGGGCGTCGTTGAAATCGTGCAAATTGAGCGGCTTGTCGGTGGTATAGGTAGGACAAACCTCCCTGCAGCGGCCGCACTCGGTACAGGTGTAGAGATCCAGGCCCTGTTTCCAGTTAAGCTGATGAATGTGGTTAACCCCCAGGGATTCGTTCTCCCAGGCGGCTTCGTCTTCCAGATCGAGCAATTTGGGCTTTTCATGGGGATAGCCCAGGCTTTTCAAAAAGACGTTGGGGAGGGCGGTAATGACATGGAAATGCTTGCCGATAGGAAGAATATTCAGAAAAGTCAGCTGGGTGCAGATGTGAAGCCAGAACATGGCCACCAGGAGGATCCCGGTGGCCTCAGCGCTCAACCCGGATACCAGGCTTCCCGCACCCACGGATATGGGCGTCCACAAAAATTCGACGCCGTATCGGGGGTTGTTGAAGTAATGGAGCGCATCCGGGTTGCCGTGCAGCTGTACCAGATTGTAACGCGCACCGTCGTACAACAGGTCGGAAACCATCAAGATGCCGATCAGGCCCAGCACCAGATAGGCCTCAAAGGTATTGTGCAATCGTTTTGGCTTGAGGACGGCGCGGCGAAACACGGCATAGAGAATCATCAGTAAAACAATCCCCTCCATGATATCCTTCAAGCCGATGTACAGATATCCGAGCAGATAATCCTCACCCAGAAACGGCAGTTGAAATCCTTCCTGAAAGCCCTCTCCATACAAGGTGATGCTGCGAATCAACAACACGCAGAATCCCCAGAAGATCAGCGCGTGCATGATACCCGACGCTCTTTCTTTAGACCTTCCCACCAGGCGCTTCTGACCGATGGCCAGCATCACCATTTCTTTCAGGCGTTCCTTCAGATGGTTGGTTCTGTCGGCGGGTCCGAGAGCCTTCAAGAGTTGAATTTTTCGAACTATCGTGCGACCGAAAACCGCCAGGGCGACAATGATCAAAACAGACATCAAGAGGGGATTCATGTGAGCCTCGTCAATAAATGTTATTCCTTGAGCTAACTTCTGACTTTTTTGATTTCTTCACGAAGAATCGGCACCACTTCGAACAGGTCACCGACGATGCCGTAATCCGCTACGTTGAATATGGGGGCTTCGGGGTCTTTATTGACGGCCAGAATCACCTTTGAACCGGTCATCCCGGCAAGATGCTGAATGGCGCCGGAAATACCCACGGCGATGTAGAGCGACGGCGCGACGATTTTGCCGGTCTGTCCGACCTGCTTGTTGTGTGCCAGAAATCCGCCGTCAACCATGGCACGGGAAGCGCCAAACCCGGCATTCAGATCGTTGGCCAGCTCCTTCACGAGATCGACGCCGGCCTGGTTTTTGGCGCCGCGGCCCACCGAAACGACAACGTCGGCATCCGTCAGATCGATGTCGCCGCTGGCATCGGATACCAGCTCTTTAATGACGGCCCTTAAATCCGGGGCGGGCGGGGTGAGTTTGACGACGTTTTCAGTCCCGCCGATGCCTTCCGTCGCTTCGAAAGCGCCGGCCCTGACCACGGCCGCCAGCCGGGGGGTATTGACCTTTACGCGCTGCATCACTTTATTGGTAATGGCCGGTCTGACGATCTCGATGCCCCCCCCCTCGAGCGTCACGTCGGTGATTTCACTGGCACATGCCGCGTCCAGTTGTGCGGCAACCCTTGGCGCTACGGCCTTGCCGCCTTCTGAAAATCCGAACCATACCAGGTCCGCACCCGATTGCTTCGCCGCATCGACGACACAGGATGCAAAAGGTCCGGCCGAAAACAACGCCAGTCCCGGGTCGTCGGCGATATACTGTGTATCGGAGCCCGCCTCGACCAAAGTGGGAACCAACGATTCGATATTGCTGCCGATGGCAACCACCGCAGCCTCGGCGCCCATAGCCTTGGCCTTGGATAACAATTCGGCGGTGCTGCTCTTGAGAACGCCTTCTTTGATGTCTGCAACTACGAGGACTTTAGCCATAATATTATTCCCTTATATCCGTTCGATGGGTGTTCAATATATTTTCGATGACAATCGTCGATATCGTCAGAGCACCTTGGCTTCATCGGCCAGAAGCTGAACAACCTTTGCGGTGATCTCGGCGGCGTCCCCTTCAAATTTCTGTCCGGCCTTGCGGGTTTTGGACGCCATGAATTCAATCACCTCCGATTTTGGCGCAGCAGCGCCGATCTCATCCGGAGAAGTCCCCAGCGCCGCCAGATCCATTTTGTTGATGGGCTTCTTCTTGGCCATCATGATGCCCCGCATCTGCGGCAGTCTGGGTTCATTGATGCTGACATCGACGGTGATCACGGCGGGCAGCGTCAGTTCGACGATTTCGGTTCCGGCATCCCCGGCCCGGGAGACCTTGAGATGCTGGTCATCCATGACCTCGACGCCAATCACGTTGCTGACGCACGGCAACCCCAGATATTCCGCCAGAATGATACCGGTCTGACCGGCGTCGGTATCCTGAGCCTGCTTTCCGGTGATTACCAGATCATAGTTTCCTTTTTCATAAACCTTTTGGAGCACCCTGGCATAGATCGATGCATCGGCCTTTTCCAATGACGGATCATCGATATGGATGCCGTTTTCAATGCCCATGGCATAGCATTTGCGGATCATATCGGTGTTGTCTCCACCGCCCACGCTCACCAGGGTCGTTTCCGCGCCGTTGTTTTCCTTCAATCGGACGGCGGTTTCCACCGCATTTTCATCCCAGGCGTTGATGACATATTGCAGCCCGTCCTCAACAATGGCGCCGTCCTTGACGTGGATGGTCAATTCCACGTCCACCACCTTTTTCACTGTCGTCAAAATTTTCAATGGATCCTCCTGTTTGTTTGGGTTCCGTTCGCCCCTTTCATGCGGTTGACGCCTCTTTGCCTTTTCTGACGATGATGCGTTCTTCCTCAGGAATCGGCGGCGGGACAGGCTCACCGGAGATCTTCCTCACCGCGCTGAATTTGGGAGGACAAACCGCCAGGCAGGTGCCGCATTTGATGCACTTATCCTGATCGATGACATGAATCCTGTTCTTGCCGCCGTCAATGGCATCCACAGGGCATCTCTTGAAGCACATCCCGCAAGCCTTGCACGCAGCCGGATCGATGTAGTAGGAGACGACTTCATTAATCAACTGTTCTACCTCATCGATCGTGAAGAATGTCTCATAGTCCTCTTTTTTTGAAAGATGTGTCCCCAACTTCTCGTTTTTTTCCAGCTTGATGTAGGGAACCAATTTTCGGATTTCCGCAAGCTTGGACGCCAACAATTCCTTGTCGATGCCCTCGGCCTTGCCGATCGGCCCTATCGTCTTGACCTTCGTCGTAAAGTCATCGATGATTTCGCTCAACAGGATGCCGTCGCCGGAAGACATGAATTCGATTCGCAGCCGTTCCGGATTCAGTCCGATGTATTCCATGATTTTCCGGCACAAAAGCACCATGTTCAATGCATGATAATTGCCGTGGGTGATATAGTTACACTCATTCAAACGGCAGCCGCCGATAAACACGCCGTCAACGCCGTTCGAGAATGCTCTGAGGACAAAGTCCAGGTCGACTCTCCCGGAGCACATAACCCGAATCAGTCTGATTTCACTTGGATACCGTAGTCTGGAAACTCCAGCCATGTCAGCGGCACCGTACGCTCACCAGTGACATACAAAACCGAGGATGCTGGGTTTGAATTGAAGTTCTTTACTCATTCGTCCTCTCCTCCTTTGGGTAAATGCCGCTTCTCTTGATTTTCACGTCGCTACGCATCTGCAGCCACCTCAATGTATGAAAAGTCTATTTCTCTGAAACCAGGGCATCAATCTGGCACTCGATTTCCGTATCGGTAAAGTGCTGAAGTACAATGGCGCCCGTGGGGCATTTGACGTTGCAAAGGCCGTCTCCCTTGCAGAGCACCGGATTGACGACCGCTTTCCTGTCCCGTTTGGTCTCCCGAAATTCTATGGCACCATAGGTGCAGGCGGCGATGCAGGCCCCGCATCCCATACAGCGTTTTTCGTTCACCTTGGCTACGGCGCCGGAGGCCGTCACCGTATCGTGCGAAAGCAGCGTCAGGACCCGGCCCGCCGCCCCATAAGCCTGGTTGATGGTTTCGGGGATATATTTGGGATAATGCGCCATACCGCAGAGATAAACACCATCCGCAGCAAACTCGACAGGCTTCAATTTGGCGTGCGCCTCTTTGAAGAAACCGTCCGGGCTCAGCGTCACCTTGAACAATCCGGCAATCGCCTGGGTTGATGCGGCGGGGACAATCGCTGCCGCCAGCGAAACGTAATCAGCGTCGATAGCCAGTTTATGCCCCAGAATGTAATCGGTTGCAGTCACCCTCAACACAGGGCGGCCTTCCTCGACAACCGCCTCCAATTGCGGCTTGTCATCCGGTTCAAATCGAATGAATTTTACATCTTTTGCCGACGCCTCCCGGTAAAAATCCTCTCTGAGCCCATAAGTTCTCATATCCCGAAAGAGGATGTGGATATCCATATCCGGATTGATCTCTTTCAGTTTCAAGGCATGCTTGACAGACTGACCGCAACAGATCCGAGAGCAATAGTTCCGGTCTTCATTCCGGCAACCGACACATTGAATCATGACGAGGCTTCCGGCGTTGACCAGTTTTTCTTCCTTCTTGGCGATCCGATCCTCCAATTCCAGATGGGTCAAAACCCGCTCATCTTCCCCGTAGAGGAATTCAGTGGGTTGATAGGGATCCGCGCCGATAGCGATGACGGCCGCGCCATGCTTTATGGTTTTAACCCGTCCTTCCGTTTCCACCGTCGTAACAAAATTGCCGATATACCCGGAAACGTCGGTGATGACGGCTTCATGGGATACGTGGATCAAGGGATTCTGATACACCGCCCGGATCAAATCCTTCAAATAGCCTTGAACATCCAGACCTTCCAGGGTGTAGTAAATCCTTCGCGCCATCCCTCCCAGATCCTTTTCCTTCTCGATGAGATGGACTTCATGCCCCTGAGCGGCAATGGAAAGCGCGCTGGTCATACCGGCGATGCCGCCGCCGACCACCAACGCCGTTTTGTTGACGCTCAAATCGAATTCCTGCAAGGGTTCCAGATGCCGGGCCCGGGCGACCGACATTCGGATAATATCCTTCGCTTTCTGAGTAGCGGCTTCCTTTTCTTTTGAATGGACCCAGGAGTTATGCTCCCGGATATTGGCCATTTCACAATAATATTGATTGATGCCGGCCTCCCGGAGCGTGTCCCGAAACAACGGTTCAAGGGTCCTGGGTGAACAGGCCGCAATCACGACGCGGTTGAGCCCTTTTTCTTTTGCCATGTCCGTTATTTCCCTGGCGGAATTGGTCGCACATGAAAACAGCTGCTCCTGGGCGTAAACCACGTCGGGCAACGTCAATACGTAATCCACCGTAGAGGGAACGTTGACCACGCTGCCGATATTGGCCCCGCAATGGCAGACGAATACGCCGATTCTCGGCTCCTCCTTGGAAACATCCTTTTCCGGAGGATAGATACGGTCGCGGGTCAGTTTTCCACGTCGATAGTTCAGAAGCTCTCCGCATTGGGCGCCGGCCCCGCTGGCACTGAAAACAGATTCCGGGATATCGGTCGGTCCCTGGAAGGCGCCGCTGACAAAGATTCCCGGTCGGGAGGTCGCCATGGGGTTGGAAGAGATCGCTTTGCAGAATCCGTGGGAATTGAGTTCGATATCGAACGTACCCGACAGCCCGGCGATACCGGAAGGCGGGTTCAGCCCAACGGACAACACCACCATATCGAATTCTTCCTCTTTGACGCCTTCAGCGGGCGTCGCGTATCGAACGACAACATTTTTGGTTTCCGGTATTTCCCTGACGATCGATGCGTAGCTCCTGATAAACCGGGTCCCGGGAAGCTGTTCCGTTCTTTGGAAGTACCGTTCAAAGTCCTTGCCGTGAGAGCGAATATCGTTGTGAAATATGGTGCATTCCGCCGCCGCATCATGATCTTTGGTCAGAATCACCTGCTTTTGCGTATAAGTACAGCACACGCCGGAACAGTAACTGTTTTCGCCCGGCGTTACCCGTCTTGATCCAACACATTGGATCCAGGCAATCTTGTGGGGATGCTTCCCGTCTGACGCACGCAGAATTTCTCCTCCGTGAGGCCCGGTGGCACACATCAGCCTTTCATAATCCATACTGGTGACAACGTTCTGCATCTTCCCGTAGCCGTATTCGGCCTTTACCTTGGGATCGAACGGCTCGAGTCCAAGGGCGAGAATGACGGCGCCGACATTGACCTCCACCTTTTCAGGCGCTTGCTTGAAATCGATGGCATTCGCCTGGCAGACGTTCTGACAGATCAGACATTTTTTCTCCTTCAGGTAGAGGCAGCTGTCATCGATGTAAGCGACAAGCGGAACCGCTTGCGAATAATAGATATGAACGGCTTTATTCTGTGATATGTTTTGATTGAACGGATCCGGGTATTGCACCGGACAATAGGTTACACAAGTGGTACACCCCGTGCATTTGTCCTCGATAATGTATCTCGGCTTTTTCGTCAGCGTTACTTTGAAATCTCCTGCCTCTCCCTCCACACTGTTGACTTCAGTGTAGGTGAGAACCTCTACATTCGGATGCCGGTCGACCTCGACCAGTTTAGGCGAGAGAATTCACATGGAGCAGTCGTTTGTGGGAAAAGTCTTATCCAGTTGAGCCATATGGCCACCGATACTCGGCGATTTTTCAACCAGATAAACCTTGAAGCCCGCGGCAGCCAAATCAAGGGAAGCCTGGACACCGCTGATGCCGCCGCCAACAACCATCACGTCTCCAAAATTCATATTTCCACCGCTGTTGAAAAAGGTTCCTTCAACTCGTTGGTTTTCCATTTCTCTCGGTCCTTTTTGGATTTTTTGAGTTCTTAAAGTGCTTCCTGGATGATTTCGGTGATGTCCTTGATCTCCAGGACGTCGTCGTATTCCAGGTTCAACCGGCTTTCCTCGAAGTTGGTGATGCAGTAAGGGCATGACGTCGCCAACACATCCGCGCCAACCTCCCTGGCCTGTTTCAATCGGATATCGGAAAATCTTTCGTTTTGGGGCGTGTCCATCCAGATTCTTCCACCGCCTCCGCCGCAGCAAAGGCTGTCTTCACGGGACTCCGTCATCTCGATCAATTCCAGGCCCGGTATCTGTTTCAATATTTCCCGGGGTTCTTCATAGATATTGTTATGTCGTCCCATGTAGCACGGGTCATGATAGGTCACTTTCCGATTGCATGCTTTGGTGACCGTCAATCGCCCTTCCTTCATCAGCTCGAATATAAATTGAGAGATATGAATCACTTCAAAATTGACCATAAACTCGGGATATTCATTTTTAAAGGTGTGGTAGCAGTGGGGCGAAGAGACCAGCACCTTCCTGACGCCGTTGTCGATAAACGACTTGATGTTTTCCTTGGCCAGACGTCTGAACAGTTCCTCGCTTCCCGTCTTTCGGATGCTCTCACCGCAGCAGTTTTCCTCCGAACCCAGTATGCCGAAATCGACCCCTGCTTTATGGAGGATGTCGGCAGTGGCCACGGCCACTTTTTTCATTCTGGGATCATAGCTGAGGTAACAGCCGACGAAGTATAAAATCTCCATTCCTTCGGCATAGGGCTTTACATTCAGATCTTTCGCCCAGTCAGCCCGCTTTTTCCGGTCTCCCTGCAAGGGGTTGCCTTCGGAAATAATACTGGCCCTCGCCGTCCTTGCAGAACGGACGGACGGCGGGAACACCTCATAATTCGTCGCAACTCTGCGGAGAGAAATTCCCACCTCGATCTGTTTGACGCCCCGTGGGCAACGCTGAGGGCATCTTCCGCAAGTCGTGCACCGCCAAATATCTTCGCCTTCGATTTCATTCAGACCGAACGTGGCCTGCCGGATGATCTTGCGAATGCTGAAATCCCTGACTCTGTTCCATGGGCAGACCGTATCGCACAGTCCGCACTGAAAACAGTATTTGAAGGCGTCTCCACCAGCCTCTCTGATCTCTTCGATCACTTCCTTGAAGGGGGCGACTGTTTCCACTGTCTTTATTTAACCTCTTCTTTCACCTTGATGGTTCAGTCTTTTTTTGACATTCGGGCAACGATGTCTTTAATTTTCCCCAATCCGTAACGGTCGGCCAATGCCTCCAGACCGATCTCCAGTTCAGCCAATTCATCTTTCACCTCGGCTTCTTCGATTTCCTCTTCTCTTTCTTCGAGAACCAGAGCATCCACCAGGCACCATTTGACACACAGCGGCTCATCTTCCCCTTCACACATATCGCATTTCAGTGGAAGGCCCGAGTCGGGCTCCTTGAACTCCTCCCTTGACGGACAGGAGGCCCTGCAGAAGGCGCACTCATCGTACTCCTTCCCGTCAATGGTGTACTTGTCCCTCCCCGCGCATTCGGCGACCGCATAATCACCCGCGTAAACCGGGATAAAAATATCGGACAGGGGATCACGGACCACCCGGATGCGGGACCTCGCCGGATTATTGCTGCTGTATTTCGGTATGGCATGAAATGCAGAGCAGATCAGCTCGCACGCCCTGCATCCATTGCATTTATCCGCATTGATCTTTATGGTTCTGACGATTTTCTTTTGTTTTTCAGCTTTCAAGGTTCACGCCCTCCCCTCGTGTGTTCTATTGTTCCCTCAGAGCCGTTTTGGAAGACGCATTCTCATCCTCGGTCAGAATGCCGCGTCCGATAAAATCTTCAGCGACATAATCCAGATCCAGATCTCTCAGAGTCGTCGCCTTCGGAATCGCGTCATTGTTCCACCCCTTGAACTCGTAATAAGCGTCCAGAAGCTTCTGTTCGAGTTCAGGGAACCTTTTCTTCCAATGGTTCTCCGGCGGCCGATCATCTTTTCGTCTCAGGCCTCTTCTGATGTTGATCGCCCTGACCAATGTTCGGTATCTCTTGGCGGCTTTGGAAAGTTTGTCCTCATCCATTTCGATTCCGGTACCGGACGCGATAAATTTGGGATAATTGTGGATATGATACGGCGGTTTCAGTGGAAACGACGACAAGCCGGCGCACATGCCGAGTCCGTCGTCGATGTAGTGCATCCGTTCCTGCCAGTCGACGATGTCACAGCACATCTCGACGGTCGGATAATACGGAATCGAGTTCTCGCCGCGAAGTTCCCAGTCCAGAAAGTATTGCTTGAATCTTTCATCCGGCACCTGGATCCAATCCTTTACAAACTCTTCCCGTTGCTCTCGCTTCGGAAACGGCGCCTGGGGAAACTGCCCTTCGATCTGGGTGATGTTCATCTTTTCACCCGTCGCGTACATGAGAAAATAGATGGGATTGAGCATGGACAGCTTGAGAGGCAACTGCTCGTGTTTTTTGATATTGTTGTGGGCATAGGCATCTGCGCCCTTGCCGATCCGTTGTGCCGCCCAATAGGTACCGTCGGCCAGAATGTCGCCGATGCCTTCCCGCCGGACGATCCTGTCCAGCAGCCAGTAAAATCGATCCTCATTGCCGGCCGGCAGACCCGGCATATCGTCGTCCGTCAGAATACCGTTTTCATAGAGTTCAAGAGCAAAGGCCATGACCTGGGGCGTCGAGAACCCGTCCACACCATATTCCGTGGCACGCTGAGCAATTCTGAGGCCAAAATCGAGATCCGAAAAGGCCGCCATGGTGTAGGTGAGTTTCGAAAAGCATTTCATCATGTAGCTGGACTGACCCGGCATGGAGATCGTCGCGCCGCAGGTCATGGGACAATTGTAGCAGCTGATCAGCCGCACCCGCGCCTTGTGCATGGTTTCGGTCCACTGATTCGCGATCTCTTCTGTCCAGAAATCCTTTCTACGAACACGGGAATTGCCCCACATGAAATTTTCGGTGTGCCATTTCTCGTCATGAACCGCCATCTCCTGCGGCGACCCCAGTCCGGCCAGAATGGGCATGACCCCGGGTATTGGATTTTCGTTTCTGAATTTGATATATTCAAGAACTTCATTGCAGAGTTCCATGAATTCAGCCGGCTTCGCCAGATGGATATCCCTGGTTCCCCGAACGGCTATGGCCTTGACGCCCTTGTCGCCCATGACGGCGCCGATGCCGCCTCGACTGGCACTGGACCTGCCCTGTTCGATGGACGCGAAGAAGACCCGGTTCTCTCCAGCCATACCAATGGACGCCACTTGGGCCTTCGGCTGGTTCAATTCCTTTTTGATCAGAGCCTCGGTTTCAACGGCCCCCTTACCTCGCAAATGAGAGGCATCGCGAATTTCCACCTTGTCATTGTGGATCCACAAATACACGAGGTCGGGAGATTTCCCCCGAAGAATCACCTTATCGTAACCGGCGTACTTCAGTTCCGGCGCCCAAAACCCCCCCATCATGGAAAATGCCATCAGTTTTGTCTGGGGAGAAATGGTGGAAACAATGGTGCGCGTAGAGCCGGTAGCGGGTGTGCCGCATAAAAGGCCGGCACTGAATATCAGAAGGTTATCGGGTGAAAAGGGGTCTACTTCAGGGGGAACCCGATCCCACAGGATCTTGGCGTTCGTACCCAAGCCCCCCAGATAGAGCTCGGTGTCTCTTGGGTCGGTTTCAACCCGCTCAATGCTTCCCCGGGTTAGATCGATTTCCAAATTAAACCCAGTTTCTGCGTACCTCATCTTTTGTCCCTTTCTATTTTCTCCAAATCAGCGGCGCCATTGTTTTTTTGAATTCTGCATAGAATCCTCTCCCCAAGCCGGAATGGGTGCTTCCGTGTCGAGGTTGAGGATAACTGGATACTATATGACTTCTTTGTAGCTATATTGTATCTTCATGTCAAGAAAAAAACCCGCTTTTTGCATATCCGGGGGAAAAATTTTTTATTTCTTGCCCGGAAAACGAGTGCATCTGCGGATTCGATGTCGACAAGATCCACCCAACCGCTCTTTCAAGATTCCAAATCCTGCAAAAAAGCACATCAGCTTATATGTCCAACTCAAGGTTGATCATGTCGCCCCTTTGGAACCCCAACCGGTTGAAAAATTTCAGCATCAGCCAGTCTCGTCGCGTCACAAACGTAATGACGGTATCAATACCCATCGCTTTAAGATATTTGGTCATTTCATTGAACAGGATTTTGGCGATGCCCTTTCTCTGATAGTCGGGATCGACGCCGATGGTGTCGATCCATCCGATATTCTCTGGAACCCCATATTCCCAACGACTTGCGCCTCCGATGATAAATCCGACCACCTTCCCGTCCAACTCGGCGACAAGAGCGGAAATCTGCGGGCGCTTTTCGACCAACTCAATCTTCATTTTCCAATAATCGGGTCGCTCCTTGCCCAGCACCTTGATGTCGATATCAATGATGCGATCCAAATCCGAGGTAGCCATTCTGCGGATAACCGGTGAAACGGAAGATCCTTCACTCATGCCACCCTCCTTTATGTCTATATTTTTAATCGGTTAAACGGTATGACACACCCCATGACACGATCACGGCGCCAGATGACAATGTCGCACGTTCAAAAACTGTTCGCACCGTCACGGACAACAGGTATCCACTCGAATTGGTCCACCCCGGCTGCGTCACCTGCCGTGTTTGAATCGTGTCGGATAGGACTGCCACGAATATCCCTTTAATAAGGTAAAGTTATAAATTAGCTACATCATAGTTACAAATATTATCCATTGTCAATACGAAAAATTGGAAAAATTTTGCTTGACTCTTTTTACAATGTAGCTACTATATGATTTTTTGTTAGCTACAATATCCCTTTTTGCGTTGACACATCATCGGCAACCAAGGTCGTCGAATGCAATAAAATCGTTTTTTTTGACGAAAAGCGTGATCGCGAGACATGAAAATGTTGGATGGGCTTCCGGCGATCCCTTTACCTCCCTGAGGATGCTGAGGAACGACATATTATCATGCATATTCATTCGAAAACGAACGAGATCGAGAATGTGATAACGAACGCTGATCCAAAGAATTGTCGTCTCTCGATTGACGACATCAATACGATGCCGTTTTCGCGACACCGTTCCAAAGTGATGCGACACAACGAATCCGGCCTGGACAGGTCCGGTCCAAATGAGATCGGAACGGTCGCACCCGACGTCCTGCATGAAATCCGTGAGACCCTGATTCAACAGGAGACTGCATATCAGCGCAATTCCGCCGAAGAGACATTTTCCAGCGTTTGGACCCACAGCTGCAGAGTCGGCAGGGTTGCCCGCCATATCGCAAAAGCGGAAGGATGGGATGAGACGCCGGCTCTGCTCGCGGGTTTGCTGCACGACACCGGGAAATTCGCGTTTGGAACCTATCACGACGACGATATCCCGGAAGAGGAGAATGCCGTCCGCTTCACGAAACGTCTCCTTTCCGGAACCGTCTACGAGCACTGGATCCCGATGATCAGCGAGGCGATCCTGTCCACCTACCTCGAAGGAGAACCGACCAACGACATCGGCCGGGCAGTGTATGATGCGGATCGTCTCGACAAGATGGGTTACATGGGGGTGGTCCAGTTTTTTACGAAACAGGCGCTGCGACGGCGGTTTCTAGACAATGATATGATGGTCAGGACCAGTATCGAGCTGACCTATGCCCATCATGCACCGGATACGATGACGACGACCACCGGCAGATCCCTGGCGCAGGAGCGGCGCATCCGAACACACCGGTTTTATACGGAGTTGCTGGAAGAATGGGTCCAGCTCGAACTCGGCGACTTCTCCGTCATCGAAGAGAATATTTGCGGAATCGTCTGCATTCTTGTAGTCCCAACCGCCTGTTCCTGCGGTGCGCCGCTGAAGATCGCATCCGACATCCGTGATTCTGTGAAATGCCGATCCGTATTCGTGAGATACCAATGTTCGTCCTGCGGCATTGAAAACACGTATTCCTTTTGTCTCCCGCACGTGAATGGTTTTCCTCAAAAACGATTCAGACAATAAGTGATGAGCACCGTTCCAACAATCGCCGGCCGCCTTCTTTTATTCGCCGATACGTTTCCCAATCCAAATCCACAAATGAGGCCCGTTTATGGCAAAACATTCCCATCGCTTCGTTGAAACATTCGATGGCTTTTCGGGGTACGGCCTGGACCGGACAACCGATGAAAACACTTTACAACTCTACCTTCAGAAATTTTCGGATGACCGGTTGATGGAGACGATCCTTAAACGGATGACGGATGAGGATATAGCAGAGATGTTCGATATTATCTCGAAAATGCTGAAAAAACATCTATCCGAGCATGAGTATCATCAATTGTTCCTCAAAGAGGAAGCAACTTAATTGCCATAAAATTTTTATCGCCATTACGAAATGTTATGCGACAACCTGTTAGATGGAAAACGTCGATGCAACAGGACATGCTGCAGGTCGAAACGCAACAAACTCTGACTAAAAGAAAAAGGAATTGAGCCATGACCGAGGATATCAGCCCGTTAATCGGCAAAAAGCATTTAAGAGAGATCAAACATCCATTTATTGACCCGATATCAGCCATGAATATCAAGAAGGGGAAAATTGTCACAGCTGAAGAAGCTATCGAGCTGATCCGCGACAACGATACGATTGTAACGGCGGGATTTATCGGGAGCGGATTTGCAGAGGAACTTGCCATCACACTCAAAGAGCGATTCCTTAGAACCGGCAGGCCAACAAATCTGACCCTGACTTATCCGGCGGGCCAGGGGGACGGTAAAACCAAAGGGCTGAACCATCTTGCCCTGGAAGGTCTGGTGGGGAGAATCATCTGTGGACACACAGGACTTACCCCGGGCCTGGGAAAACTGGTCAACGACAACAAAATTCTCGCCTACAACGTCCCCATGGGAGCGGTGACACAACTCTACAGAGACATCGCCGCCGGCAAACCCGGAAACCTGACCCATGTCGGCCTCGGCACCTTCATCGACCCGAGAGTCGACGGCGGAAAGCTCAACGAGTTGACGAAAACAGAGGGAGAAGACCTCATCATCTTGATAAACGTCGAAGGAAAGGACTACCTCTTCTATAAGTCGTTCCCCATCCATGTGGCCCTCCTGAGGGGCACGACGGCAGATTCCGACGGCAATATCACCATGGAAAAAGAATCCATGGTCCTCGATGCGCTCGCCATGGCACAGGCTGCGAGGAACTCCGGCGGGGTCGTCATCGTTCAGGTCGAAAGACTCGCCGATCGCGGGACTCTCAATGCCCGTGAAGTGGTCATACCCGGGATCATGGTCGACTGCGTGGTGGTGGCCAAGCCTGAAAACCACTGGCAAACCTTTGGTGAGCCCTACAGTGCGGCTTTCAGCTGTGAACACCGGGTGCCCATGCAGGCAATCCCTTTTATGGAGATGAGCACTCGAAAAATCGTCGTCCGGCGTGCCGCCTTCGAACTGAAGCCCAACAGCATCGTAAACCTCGGCATTGGCATGCCTGAAGGCGTCTCCCAGGTGGCCAATGAAGAACGCATCCTGGAATACGCCACCCTCACGGCGGAATCGGGTATTATCGGCGGACTCCCGATGGGCGGTCTGGATTTCGGCGCCGGCATCAACGTCGATGCACTCATTACGGAAAACTACATGTTCGACTTCTATGACGGCGGCGGGCTTGACATTGCATTCCTGGGCTTGGCCCAGGCGGACGCGGAAGGGAACGTGAACGTCAGCAAGTTCGGCCCCCGTTTCACCGGTCCCGGAGGATTTATCGACATCAGCCAGAACGCCAAAAAGGTTTGCTTTGTCGGCACGTTTACCGCGGGGGGGATCAAAACCTCCGTGAAAGACGGCAGACTGAGAATCGAGCAGGAAGGCCGTGAAAAGAAGTTCGTTCGAGAGGTGGAACAAAAAACCTTCAGCGGCAGATATGCGGCTGAAAACAAACAGCAAGTCCTTTATGTCACCGAGCGGTGTGTCTTCTCCTTGTGCGAGGAAGGGCTGGAACTCATTGAAATTGCTCCGGGCATAGATCTGGAAAGCCAGGTTCTGGCGCTCATGGATTTTAAGCCCGTCATGCGCAAGCCGCCAAGGCTCATGGACGAAAGAATATTCCGACTCCGCCGCATGGGGATCAAAGACGATCTTCTCAACATTCCCATGAAGGACCGGTTCACCTACAATGCCGCAGACAACATCTTCTTCATCAATCTCGAAAACTATTACATGAAAACCAGTGAAGAGGTTCAGGAGATGCAGGAAGTAGTGGGCAGCATACTGGAACCCATCGGGAAAAAGGTTCACACCATCGCCAACTACGACAATTTCAATGTTTCTCCCCACCTGGTTGACGAATATGTCGAAATGGTAAAATACGCGGCGAATTTCTACGAAAGCGTCACTCGATATACAACCAGCACCTTCCTGCGAATGAAGCTTGGCGATGAACTCGAGAAACGGGGCGTCGCTCCTCATATTTATGAGAGTAAGGAAGAAGCCAAAAGAGTTCTGGCCAGTGATTGAGTCATCATAACGCAACTTCCGGTGTTAAGGGGGCGGACGCCTTCAGGGAACGCCCCTGCATCGTTAGGAGAAAAAAAATATGGAAGTCATTGATTTTCACGTCCACCTGGCATCGGCAAGGCACTGGACCCCTTGGGTCACGGCATTCGTCCGGGAAAACAACCCAAACTACCTTGAGCGCTTTCCCAGCAGCCCTGCTCCGGAGGAAATGATTTCCCATTTCGCTTCACAGGGGGTAAGAAGGATGGTCGTTCTGGCCGAATATGCCCCGAGATGCACCGGCGTCGTCACCAATGAAGAGGTCGCTCGATTCTGCAG
>NZ_JBFXGG010000050.1:0-22121 GCF_050178255.1 Desulfococcus sp.
CTTCGTGGCCATCCCCCTCATGGTCAACGTCCTGGGATAGCTGTTCGAGCCCCGGCAAGGCAGAGCGAGGAAGGCGTATGCGGTTATACGTCGACGAGCGATAACGCAGGCGGGGGTGCGCTCCCGTCGCCGACGCGGACGGAGGGGAATAAGGAGGGCTCGGTATGGGGCAGAAACCTGGCCGCGCTGAACCGGTTCATGAGCTCCTGGTTGACGTTGAGCTCCAGATAGGTAATTCGGTCCCGGATGCGCGCCGTCTCGGCCATGGGGTCGTCCAGGGTCAGGGCCATGGCGGCCCCGCCCAGGGAGCTGTTGCCCAGGGGGCGGTAGCATTCCATGGGAAGATCCGGGATCATGCCGATGGTGATGGCCGACCGGGGCTTGATGAACGAGCCGAAGGTTCCGGCTACGTAAAAACGGTCGAGGTCCCGGGGGGTCATTCCCACCGAAAGGGTAATGGTCTCCAGGATGGTGTACATGGCGGCCTTGGACCGGATGAGGCTGTCGATGTCGGCCTGGCTCATCATGAGGGGACGGCCCGTAGCCGAATCCTCGGCCTGCACCACCACGATATGGTTCATGCCGTCGATGACCGCGAGGTGTTCCCCGCACTTCTCCGGCACCAGCTTCCCCCGGATATCGAGCATCCCCGACAGAAAGAGGTGGGCGGCCAGGTCGATGACACCCGAGCCGCAGATGCCCCTGGGCGGCAGCCCGCCGATGGTTTCGTAGCGGATCCGGCGCGTTGCGGGATCCACGGTCACCGTGTCGATCACCCCGGGAGCCGCCATCATGCCCATGCGGGCGACCCCGCTTTCCAGGGCCGGCCCTGCCGCGCCGGCGCAGGCGATGAGCCAGTCCCGGTTGCCCAGGATCACCTCGGCGTTGGTGCCGACATCCACGAGGATGGCGGTCTCCGGCATCTCGTTCATGCCGGAGAAAAGAATCCCGGCGATGAGATCGCCGCCGAAGTAGCTGCCGACATTGGGGAAGACCATGACCCGTGCCCCTGGGCTGAGCGCCAGGCCCAGCTCGGCCGCCGTGAGCAGATCCGGGGCGTTGACGGCGGGAATATACGGCTCCCGGATGAGCCAGCGCGGCGGAATCCCCATGAAGAGGTGGCTCATGGCCGTGTTTCCGGCGATGGTTGCCAGGTGGATGTCCGCGGTGGAAAAGCCCGATCGGGTGCACATCCCCGAGACGGTGCGGTTGATCCCGTCGACGACCATGGCTTGAAGCTCGGCCAGCCCTTCGGGCGTATCGGCGTGGTGTATCCGGGCCAGAACGTCCGGCCCCACCGCGATCTGGGGGTTGTTGAAGGCGTCCTCATCCAGGATCCGGGCGTCGGCCAGATCCACCAGCCGAAGGACGATGCGGGTGGTGCCGAGATCCACCGCCAGGCCCGCCATGACGCCGGGCGCCGACGGATCGGTCGCGGCCAGAAGCAGATGGGCGTCCCGGTCCTTGAAGAGGAGACAGCGGGCTGTGTAGCGCCACTCTCTGATCTGCTCGGGGATCCGTTTCAGGAGGGGGAGATCGATCCGGACCCTCTCAGCGCCCACATCCCGTTTGAGGGCCTGAACAAGGCGGTCGGCGTCGGCGGTGTTGTCCCTGAGGCTGGGCGGCGTCAGCGTGACGGTCGCGACCCGGCGGCTGCCGCCCCTCCTATCCGCGGTCATCTCATTCCCTCCAGTTCGGAGATCAGGGCGTTCATCACCTCGCCGGCGCCCCCCTTGATCAGGTAGTCGCTGACGACGCCGGTGAGCGGCGTCCGCTCCGGATTGATCTCGATGACGAGTGCCCCGGCATCCCTGGCGATGACGGGCATGTAGGCCGCGGGATGCACCACGGCGGAGGTCCCCACCACGAGCATCAGGTCGCATTCCGCCGCGAGCTGCCGGGAACGCCGAAGGGCCTCGGGGGGGATCGCCTCTCCGAAGAAGACCCAGTCGGGCCGAAGGACGCCGCCGCACGGACATCTCGGCGGCAGCCTGGCGATATCGACGTCGCGGGTCGGCGTCCTGCCCCCGCAGTCCATACACCGCTGCAGGGCACAGGTGCCGTGGAATTCCAGAACCTCCGTGTTGCCCGCCGCCTGGTGAAGCCCGTCGACGTTCTGGGTGATAACGGCCTTCAGCCGCCCCATGGCCTCCAGGCGCGCCAGTCCCTTGTGCCCGTCATTGGGCGCGGCCCGGTCGATGATCGTCTTGAGATCCCGGATCAAAACACGCCAGACCGTTTCCGGGTCCTTCTCGAAGGTGTCGATGTGTCCGAACACCATGGGATCGACCCGCTCCCAGATGCCGCCCCTGCCGCGGAAAGGCGGGATGCCGCTCTCCACGGAAATGCCGGCGCCCGTGAGGGCGACGACGCGTTTGGCCGCCATCAGATTCTCCGCCGCACGTCGAATCATATCCTTCATAACGTAAACTCCATATCCGCGCCCACGGCAAAACAGTCGAGGGATTTTCCGCAGTCGGAAACGACCTTCCGGCAGGCCGCGACGATTTTGTCGACCTCCCGGTCCGTCCGGTCCTGGTTAAGATGGAACAGCCCCAGGCGTCTCACCCCGGCATCCATGGCCAGCGCGAGAGCGTCCAGATAGGTGGAGTGCCCCCACCCGCAGCGACGCCCGTATTCCTCGGGGGTGTACTCGGCGTCGTGCATCATCAGATCCGCGTCAAGGACGAATTCCAGATACCTTTCATAGGAAACGCCGCCGCCGTGCCGATGGCGCAATTCGTTGTCCGTCAGGAATACGAAGCTTTTGCCGTCTTCGGAAAACTTGTACCCCCGTCCGCTGTTCGGGTGGTTCATCGGGATCGACTGGACGGAAACGGATCCGATCTGAAAGGCGGTGCTGCACATCATGTCGTCCGCGTAGGAGATCCGTGCGCTGGTGTCGCCATAGGGTACGGGAAAATAGGGCGGGGCCATGACCTTGGACAGCATCGTCTCCACAAATTTGGAATAGGGGCAGCGATACATCTGAAGTCGGGTCCGGGAGCTGTAGACCGGCTTGAAATACGGAAAACCCATCAGATGATCCCAGTGGGCGTGGGTGAAAATCAGGTGGTAATCAAATAGTCCCTCGGCCGCCAAACGATGCCCCAGCCGCCGGATTCCGGTCCCCGCGTCGACGATGATAACGTCCCCCGCACGGCCCCGGATCTCGATGCACGTGGTGTCCCCCCCATATTTGATGTAATCCCTGCCCGAAACAGGGATGGAGCCTCTGGAGCCCCAGCATCTGATCAGCATAATATCCCTTGACGGCTCGCACAAACCCAAAAATTCTCAAATCCCAACCCGTGTCTTTCAACGGCGGACCCTTCCCAGAAACGTATGCCAGATTCCGTCCCGTTCGCGATGGGCCGCAATCTCGACGGATTCGGCGAGAAGCCGTCGCCGGACCTCGGCGGCCTGGCTCCGCAAAAGTCCCGACAGAATGAGCCATCGCTTCCCATCAGCGGCATCGGATGCCAACATCCCCATCATCACCTCGAAGTGGATATTGGCGATCATCAGGTCCGCCGGAATGCAGGCCGCCTCTTCGGCCTTTCCCTGAAACACCAGGACGTTCCGTGAGAGGCCGTTGAGCGCGACGTTTCGAATCGCGGTCCGGGCCGCCAGAAAATTGAGATCGAAGGCGATAACCCTTCGGCATCCGGCCCTGGCCGCGGCAAGAGCCAGGAGTCCGGTCCCGGTGCCCACATCGACGGCGGTTCGGATCGTATCCCCTTTACAGACCTGCTCGATGAGTTCGAGGCAATCCCGGGTGGTGGGATGGGTTCCCGTGCCGAAAACGACCCCGGGATCCAGAACGATCCGCGCCGTCGCCCCCCCGTCATCCGGCGAGGGGTCCCACGGCGGGACGATCAGGAACTTCCCCACGGAAAAGCGTTTGAACCGTTCACCGAGCCAGTCTTCATAGCGCATCCGGTATTCGTCCACGAGGACCCGGCCGGGTTGGGTCGTCAGAATCCTTTCGACACTCTCCCTCGCCGGCTGGGAAAAAAAAAGGAAAGAATACCCATCCTCCACCCAATTGCCGATATATGAGGCGCCGACCTCCCCGGGGGCGACATCGACGCGCCCCTCGACATAGTAGATGTGGAGATCCTGATAGGGACTTCCGCCCAAACCGGGGGCCGCGACATCACTCATCTTTCGGCAGACGGTCGAGGTGCCATTCCATCGGATCGATGAGGGTGTAGCCCAGGCCGATCAGTTTTTTCTTGATCCGGGCCACGTTGTTGGTCAGCAGGTAAGGAAACACGGCCCGTTTTGAGGCGTCCCAGTGCCGGGCCACCAACACGCTCCCGAACGAGATGTTCTCCTCGGTGATGGCGTCGACGATCCGCTTCAGCTGACCGACTTTCTCCTCCACGAGAATCCCCAAAAGGGTGCCCGGCTCCCCGATGCCCAGAACATTGGTGAACGCGCGCATCAGGTCCCGAACGGAGAGGATGCCCTTCAGCTTGTTGTTTTCGTCCACCACCGGCAGCGCCCCCACCTTCCGCTGCTGGATGATCAAAAGGGCGTCCTGGATCGTGTGCATGGGCTTGAGGACGGCCGGGGTCTTGCTCATGATGTCTCTGGCGCTGATCCTGCTCAGCCGGTCCCGCTCCTTGGCGCTGTCGAAATCGTCCAGCAGGATGGAAGGGGTGGCGCTTCTGAGATCCCTGTCCGTCACGATGCCCACCAGGGTGTTGGTATCGTCCGTCACCGGCAGGTGGCGGATGCTGTGCTCGTCCATGAGGGCTCTTGCCTCGATGAGGCTGGTTTCCGGCTTGATGGTGATCACACGTTTGGTCATCGATTTGTCGACAAACATACCTCGCCTCCGATAATTGGATGTGGTTGAAGGGCCTGCCGCAGAGCGCCTACCCTTTCAGCAGGATCTCGACATGATTCCTGATGAGCTCCGGCAGCCGGTCGAGATTGTAGCCGCCTTCCAGAATGGAGACGATCCGGCCGCCGGTATAACGGTTCGCCAGGCCCATCAGCGTCTCCATGATCCATGAAAAACCTTCCGTGGAGAGATTGATGCCCGACATGTCGTCGTCCTTGTGGGCGTCGAATCCCGTGGAGACCAGAATGAATTCCGGCTCGAACCGGGAAAAGGCGGGCAGGAGATCCCGCTCGATGGCGGCCATGTACTCCTGGTCTCCCTGTCCCGGGAGGATCGGGGTGTTCAGGGTGTAGCCGTGTCCGGCGTCGACCCCCTCTTCGAACTCCCTGCCGGTGCCGGGAAAGGCAAAGGAGGGGTGCTCGTGGATGGAATAGTAAAAAACGGTGGAATCGTATTCGAAGATGTGCTGGGTGCCGTTGCCGTGATGGACGTCAAAGTCGACGATGCCCACGCGGCTCACCCCCCATTCGTCCTGAAGATATCGCGCGGCAATGGCCACGTTGTTGAAATAGCAGAACCCCATGGCCTTGCTGATCTCCGCGTGATGTCCGGGCGGCCTGACGGCGCAGAAGGCATTGTCGATCTCCCCTTCCATCACCCGCCTCACGGTGTCGATAACGCCGCCCACGGCCAGCGTGGCGACCTCGTAAGTTTCCCGGCACATCTGATTGTCCGGGTAGTCGAGCTCGCACATGCCCATGATGCAGGCCTCCTCGAACCGCATGATGTAGTTGACGTGATGCACCTGCTCGATGTACTTCTGATTCATGCGTCTGGCCGGTATGATCGTCAGTTTGGGGAGAAGACCGGCCGCTTCGAGCCCCTTGTAGGCCGCTCGAAGCCGATCGGACGACTCGGGATGCATACGGCCGGTGTCATGGAGCAGGAACCTCTCGTCGTACAGAAAGCCCGTTCTTTTCATAACCATCCCCCATCACTCAAAAGCGTTCTAGTCGATGATTTTTTCAAAGATCTCGTAGGCGGCGCGAACCGCGGGGTTGTCCTCGGGAATCTCCACGGTCGGGCGCCCATTCAGATCGTATTCATAGACAGTATCGTCCTCCTGTATGACGCCCGCAAGCGTCAGGCCGGCATCGCGGATGATCTCGAGGGCGGCGGCGTCGGGGGCGCCCTTGGCCTGGTTCATGATCAGACAGCTCCTGCCGGCCACGATATTCAACTCCCCGGCCAGCTGGTGAATCCTGACGGCGGCCTGAAGGCCCCTGCGGGATGCGTCGGTCACCAGGAGGAGGACGTCGACGTTCCGCGTGGTCAGGCGGCTGATGTGCTCCATTCCCGCCTCGTTGTCCATGACGACGTAAGGATAGTTGGCCGCGAGTTTCTCCAGAAACCCCACAAGAATGCTGTTGGCGGCGCAGTAACAACCGGAACCTTCCGGCTGCCCCATAACGAGGAGGTCATAGCCGTCCTCCTCGGCGATGGCCTCCTCCAGCCGCATGGACATGAACACGTCCTTGGTCATGCCGTCGGGCACCTTGCCTTTTTTCATGTCCTCCCGGGCGTTGCCGACGGTGTCGTGCACCTCGAGCCCGAGCACCTCGTTCAGATTGGCGTTGGCATCCGCGTCCACGGCGAGAACGGGCGTTTTATGCTTTTGAACAAGATATTTGATCAGGAGCCCGGCGACGGTGGTCTTGCCGGTGCCGCCTTTTCCGGCCAGTGCGATGGTATAACTCATGGTTTCAGATTCCTCGTTTGTGCTTGAAAGGTTAATACAAAATATAAATATATATATCATTTTCAGCGCGGGAAGTCAGTCAAAATCATTCGTCAACCAACTTTTCCCCCGGTTCAGCGCCGTTGACGCCCTTGACGGCGGCTTTCTAACGAGCGCTCGAACTTTTTTGTATTCGGTGCTGGAAATCCCTTGCATTGCCCATTGCCATATGCTATTTTTTCAGAAAATTATGGTTTAAAATCAGGCAGCTAAATAAATGATGCAAAATTAATAAACGCCGTTTAGTAAACGGGGACCGGCGGCTGTGCCTGAGGCCTCCAACCCCCAACAACACATGAGAGGGAGTCGACATGGAGTTTGAACTGACCAAAGAGCAAACGCGCATCCAGCAGTCTGTCAGGGAGTTCGTCAAGAAAGAGTTTCAGAAGGACCTGATCATGGAGATGGATGAAAAGCACGAGTATCCCGTGGACATCTGGAAAAAAGCCGCCGAACTGGGATTCATCGGCATCCATTTTCCGGAAAAATATTCGGGCATGGGGTACGGCGTCATGGAAAACATTCTCGTGGCCGAGGAACTCTGCCGCGGTGATTCCTCTGTTGGGGCCTGCCTCATTCTTGCGGATTTCGCTTCGGAGATCGTCCTCCATTTCGGCTCGGACGAGCAGAAAGCCAAATGGCTGCCCAAGGTCGCCGAGGGCGAGGTTCTCTCCTGCGGCGCCTTCACGGAGCCGGACCACGGCTCGGATATCACCCGCATGGAGACCACGGCCGTCAAGGAAGGGGATGAATGGGTCGTCAACGGCACCAAGATCTTCATCACCAACGGCGGCCCCCTGGCCGGTTTCTACAGCGTCCTCTGCCAGACCGATCCCGACGCCTCGCCCGGCCACCGGGGCCAGAGCCTCATCCTTGTCGAGGCCGACCGGCCGGGGGTGTCGGCCACCAGCGTCGGCACCAAGATGGGCATCCGCCCCATGTACACGGCGGAGGTCGTTTTCAAGGACGTCCGGGTGCCGGCGGCCAACCTGATCGGCAAGGAGAACAGGGGCTTCTACCAGGTGCTTGAATTCTTCGACGAAAGCCGTATTCTCATCGCCGCCCAGGGGCTCGGAACGGCCCAGGGCGCATTTGACCGGGCCCTTGCCTACGTCAAGTCGCGGGAACAGTTCGGCCGGAAGATCGCCCAGTTCCAGATCACCCAGCACAAGATCGCGGACATGGCCACCAAGATCGAACAGGCCCGTCTCCTCGTCTACAAGGCCGCATGGAACTTCGATCAGGGACGCATCGATCCCAAGCTGACCTCCATGGCCAAGATGGCGGCCGGCCGCTGCGCGGTGGAGGTCTGCGACGAAGCCATTCAGCTCCTGGGCGGTTACGGCTACATGCTCGACTACGAGGTCGAGCGGTTCGCCCGGGACGCCAAGATCTGCGAACTCTACGAAGGCACCAAGGAGATCCAGAAGAACACCATCGCCAGCGCTATCATGGGAAAACTGAAGTAACCGTTCCCGCTCCTGGAAACGTCTCGGCCCGGCGCCCCTTCACCGGGCCGAGGTGAACCCCCGGCACTTTGCCGATACGCTTCACCGTCTCTGTGGAGACGGCCATCCCAAGAGTCGAGGCCTGCATGCTGAGCATCCGAAAAATCGGGGTCTTCGGACGAACCTACCGTCATCTCAACCGGTACCGTCATATCCTGGGCATCCTCATCAAATACGGATTCGGAGACCTCATCGAGCGCCTGAACATCGACCAGTACATCGAGACCGGCCTCCAGATGCTCTCCAGCAGCAAGCGATCCACGGTGCCCGGGCACCACAAGCTTACCCGGGCCGAGCGGGTCCGCATGGCCGTAGAGGAGTTGGGTCCCACCTACATCAAGCTGGGCCAGCTCCTCTCCACCCGGTCCGATTTTCTCCCGCCCCACTACATCGATGAACTGTCAAAGCTGCAGGACGAGGTTCCGCCCTTTCCCTTCGCGGAGGTCCGAACGGTTTTCGAATCCGAATTCCACAGGCCGCCCGAGGAACTGTTCGCGACATTCGCCCCCGAACCCTTTGCCTCGGCCTCCATCGGCCAGGTGCACAAAGCCGTGACCCGCAATGGGGACATCGTCGCGGTCAAGGTCCAGCGGCCGGGCATCCAACAGACCATCGAGGTGGACGTCGAAATCATGCTGCACCTGGCGACCCTGATGGAGCGGAACATCGAGGAGGCGGCGTTTCATCGGCCGGTCAAGATCGTCGAAGAGTTCGCCCGAAGCATCGAGAAAGAGATCGACTACACCATCGAGGCCGGTCATATCGAGCGTTTCGCCCGCCAGTTCCTCAGCGTCGACGCCCTGTACGTTCCCAAGGTCTTCCGGGAGATGACCACCGAACGCATCCTCACCATGGAGTTCGTCAAGGGGATCAAGATTTCCAGAACCAGCGCACTGGAGGCGGCCGGCCTCGACAAGCGGCGGGTGGTGGACCTGGGGGCGGACCTGCTGCTGCGGCAGGTGTTCGACTACGGGTTCTTCCACGCCGATCCCCACCCCGGAAACATACTCGTCCTGCCCGGCCACGTCATCTGCCTTCTCGACTTCGGCATGATGGGAAGCCTCGACCGTTATACCAAGAAGGCTTTCGTGGATCTGATATACGGTGCGGCCCGGCGCGACGAGTTCCGGACGGCCCAGGTGCTCCTCCGGCTCACCAGTTGGGAGACGGAGCCGGACGTCCGCCTCCTGGAGCGGGATGTGGCGGACATGATGGGCCAGTATCTCTACAGGCCCCTCAAGGACATCAAGGTGAACAAGCTGCTCCAGGACCTGCTGGCCTTGACCTCTCGGCACCACCTTCGCATCCCGCCGGATCTCTTCCTCATGCTGAAGGCCTTCAGCTCCGTCGAAGGCATCGCCCGCCTTCTCAACCCGGAGTTCGACATGGTGGCCCGGGCGGTGCCCTTTCTCAAGCGGGAGAAAATGGCCCGTTTCCGACCCGAGAGGATCGCCGAGGAGATCCTCTCCGTTTCCGGGGACCTCGCCGCCTTTTTCCAGCAATTCCCCAGGGAGGCCCTGGAGGTGGTCCGCCTCATGAAACGGCAGCGGCTCACGGTCCGGTTCGAGCATCACGGCCTTGAGAATCTGATCGAAACCCACGACCGGATCAGCAACAAGCTCTCTTTTGCCATCATCACCGCCGCTTTGATCATCGGATCGGCCATCATCGTCATCGCCAAGATTCCGCCCCTCTTCTTCGGCATCTCCCTCATCGGCATCATCGTCTTCATCGCCGCCGCCGTCCTGGGGCTCTGGCTCATCTTCGCCATCATGCGCAAAAAGCGGATCTGACGCCGTCCGCTATCGGTAGAAAGCGTAGTCGATGCCGTATTTCCTCGCCTTGTAGGCCACCTTCCGCACGGTCGTCTTGAGCAGCTCCGCCGACTGGGTGATGTTGCCCCGGGTGTTCTTCAAGGCGTCGACGATCATCTCCCGTTCCACCTTGGCGACGGCTTCCTCCAGGGAGAGATCCGGAAGCGTGTCGGACGTCTTCCCGGTCTGAAGGGTGGGGGGCAAATGGTAACTGTGAACCACGCCCTCCTCGCAGAGCAGAACGGCCCGTTCGATACAGTTTTCCAGCTCCCGGACGTTCCCGGGCCAGTGATAGGCCATGAGCATGTCGATGGCCGGGGTGGAAAAGCGGCGGATGTCCTTGCCGTTCTCCAGGCTGTATTTCTCGAGAAAATGATCGGCCAGAAGCAGGATATCGGTCTTGCGTTCCCTCAGGGGCGGCATGTAGATGGGAAAAACGTTCAGTCGATAGTACAGGTCCCCCCTGAATGCGCCCTCCTCCACCGCCTGTTCCAGGTTCTTGTTGGTGGCGGCGATCACCCGGACGTCTGTCTTGATGGTCTTGTGGCCGCCGATCCGCTCGAACTCCCTCTCCTGGAGCACCCTCAGGAGGTTCACCTGGACATCCGGGGTGATGGAGCCGATCTCGTCCAGAAAGATGGTCCCCTTGTGGGCCAGTTCGAATCTGCCGAGCTTCTGCCGGACAGCGCCGGTGAACGCCCCTTTTTCGTGCCCGAAAAGCTCGCTCTCGATCAGGTTGGCGGGCAGGGCCGCGCAGTTCATCTTGACGAATGGATTCTTGGCCCGCCGGCTGTTGTAATGGATGGAGTTGGCAACCAGTTCCTTGCCGGTGCCGGACTCGCCCCGGATCAGCACCGTGGCGTTGCTCCTGGAGACCTGGGAGATCATCTGGAACACCTCCCGCATCTTGTTGGAGTTGCCGATGATGTTGTTGATGCGGTACTTGTTTTCCAGCTCGCTTTTGAGCCTCTGGTTCTCCTCCCGCAGCTGCTGTCTTTCGAGGTGGATCTTCTCCAGATTGATGACGTGTTGGGCGATCATCATGGCGATGACGCTCAACAGCTCCGTTCCGCTGTTGAGGGAATAGGACGGGTCGAAGTGCCGGTCCACGCTCAGGGCGCCGATAACCTGGTTCCCCTTGGTGATGGGCACGCAAAAATAGGAGAACTCGTCCTTGGCCTTTCGGGAATCGGTGCGGTCCAGGAAGAGGGGTTCTTCGCTGATCTTGGGCAGGGCGACCGGCTTGCCGCTTTCGATGACCCGACCGATGATCCCCTCCCCCAACTTGTATTTTCCCCGGGCGATGGCGGTTCGGGAAAGCCCGTGGGCCACCTCGATGCTGATCTCGTTCCGGAGCGGATTCAGGATGGTGACCGTCCCCCGGATCATGTCCAGGGCGTCGGAAAGGATGGCGAGAACCTTGTAGAGGGATTTTTTCAGGTCGAGATGTTCGTTAAGGGTCTTACTGATCTCGTAAAGGAGTGTGATTTCTTCTATTTTCTTCATAATGCCCCGGTTCGTCCCATGATGAGGCTGAGGTTATTACAAAAGCCGAAAGTTGAGATGTATATTAACAATATAACATTTTTGCAATAAATAACTGACGCTTCGACATTTTCAAGACGGCTTGGAGCCCAGGGGGATTTCGCGGACCGGGTCCGCGCCTGCCAAAGCGGCGCATTCCCCCGGCCTTCAGCCCGAGCCTCTGAAACGGGAAAGTTTGTTTTGACAGTGTGTCCTGACTTGGCTTACTGTAAGGCTGTCGTGTTGTTTCCGCCACGGTTGCCGTGGATGCGGCCCTGCCCACAGCCTGCCGGATGCCGCATGGGATGCCGCCCGTGAGCCTCATGCAGGGATCGATCCCAGGACACGGCCGGGAGGTGCATGCCGTGTTCAGGGCTGTCCAGGGCTTCGGAAAAATTGGGGAGGTTCCGTTTATGTCCCGTAAAGATCGAGATCATTTCAACCTGCTGTGCGACATCGGGGAGCTTGCGGCACTGGTCACCGGAAGCCACAACATCGAAACCTTCATGGACAGCGCTGTCCGGCTGGTTTCCCGGCATCTAAAGGCCGACGTCTGCTCCATCTACCTCTATGACGAATCCGCGGAGGAGCTGATTCTGAGGGCCACCATAGGGCTCAACCCCAAGGCGGTGGGGCGGATTCGCATGAAACCCGGCGAAGGCCTCGTGGGAGCGACCTTCGAAAACCTTCACCCCATCCGGGAATCCGCCGCCGGCCGCAATCCCCTGTTCAAATACTTCGAGGAGGCCGGCGAGGAACGCTTCGAGTCCTTCCTGGCCGTCCCGATTCAACGGGGCGTTCAGCGGATCGGGGTCCTGGTGGTACAGCACGAGACAGCGGACTATTTTTCCGAAAGAGACGTCATGGCGCTGAAAGCATCGGCGTCCCAGCTGGCCGGCGCCGTCGAGAACGCGCGGCTGCTCATGGATCTTTACGAGGCCACCGGGACCCGCCCCGAGGTCCAGGCCCCGGCATCCCTCCAATTCATCCGGGGGCAGTCGGCCTCCGAAGGTATCGCCCAGGGTCCGATCACCTTTTTCAAGAAAAGCCATGTGGCCTTTCTGTCGGGCGACGCCCACCGGAAGGAAAACTTTACGGTGGAGGATTTTCACGAGGCCGTCCGGCAAACCTCCCGGCAACTCGCCGATTTGCAGTCCCGGCTGGCCGAGCGGCTTCCTGAAAGCGCATCCCTCATCTTCACGGCCCATTTCATGATCCTGAAGGACCCCAAGTTCATCGACCGGATCGTCCACCAGATCGCCGAGGGCGTCTCCCCGCCGGAGGCCGTTAAAAACGTGGCCCGCCACTACATCAACGTCTTCGCGTCGAGCAGCCATGCCTATATCCGTGAAAAGGTCAGCGATATGGAGGACCTGGCGGGCCGCATCCTGAAAAATCTCTTCCGGCGGGGCGCTGAAAAGCAGGAGAATGAAAAGGGAAAGATTGTCGTGGCGGCGGAGCTCTATCCGTCCGAAATATTGAAAATGGCCTCCGAGGAGGTCCAGGGCGTCATCCTGGTCAAAGGCGGCATCACCTCCCATGTCTCCATCCTGGCGCGCTCCCTCAAAATCCCGCTGGTGATCGCCGATCATCCTCACCTGATGCATCTGCCGGAAGAGACGCCGGTCCTTCTCGACGCCAACGTGGGAAACATCTATATCCGACCGGATCAGGAGATCCTCCTCCAGTTCGCCGGACAGGAGGCTGCCGGCAAGATCGCAGCCGCATCTCCGAGCACGGTGTGCCGGATCACCCAGACCGGCGACGGAACGCGCGTCCGCCTCCTGGCCAACATCAACCTCCTGAGCGAGCTCTCCACGGCCAAGGAACTGAATGCCGAAGGCATCGGCCTCTACCGGACCGAGTTCCCCTTCATCATCCGCCCGACCTTTCCGTCGGAGGAAGAGCAGTATCTCGTCTACAAACATCTTTTCGATGAAATGGCGGACCGGGAGGTAACCATACGCACCCTTGACATCGCCGGGGACAAGGCCCTGGTCTATGCAAACGCCACCAGCGGAAAGAACCCCGACCTGGGGCTCAGGTCGATCCGCTTTTCCCTCCGGAACCGCCCCCTGTTCGAACAGCAGCTTCGGGCCATCCTCCGGGCGGGCGCGGAGGCTCGGCATCTCCGGATCATGTTCCCCATGATCTCCTCGCTGGACGAATTCCGCGATGCCCGTTCGGTTGTCGATGCCTGCGTGCGTGACCTGAAACGGGAAGACCTCCCCCATCACCCCGGCCCGTCCATCGGGATGATGGTGGAAGTCCCCTCGGTGGTGGAGATCATGCCGGCCCTGGCCCGGGAGGCCGATTTCTTCTCCATCGGCACCAACGATTTCATCCAGTACACCCTGGCCGTCGACCGCACCAACGAAAAGGTGGCCGACTATTACCGAGCCTATCATCCGGCGGTGCTGCGGGGACTGGCCAGGGTCGTCCGTGCGGCGAAGACCGCCGGACGCGAGATCGCCGTCTGCGGCGAGATGGGGCATGAGACGGCGTACATTCCCTTCCTGCTGGGCATCGGCATCCGCATCCTGAGCGTCGGCCCGCAGTTTCTGCCGGCGCTCCGCGAACGCATTGCCGGCCTGACCCTGGCGGAAGCCGAGCGGCATGCCCGACTCCTGCTGGCTGAAGACACCCTGGCCGGTGCCCTCAAAGTGCTTGAAACCCCGACGTCGGGATAGGGATTATTTTATCGTCACCACCGGACAGGCGGCCTCCATGATGACGTATCGGGCATTCGATCCGAACAGCATCTTCCCGACCTTGGACCGGCGCCTGACGCCCATGACGATTTCATCGGCACCGCACTCTTCGGCATAACGGACAATGTCTTCCCCGGGCTTCAATCCCCGGATGAGCAGATGGGTTTCGCAGGGAAGGGATCGTTCCCTGCAGCGCCGTTCCGCGTAGGCCAGGTCATCCTCGGCCCGCTGAATGTCGTCGCTGTCCTTGCCGGACCCGCCGGTGAGGGACCGGATGAGGACCACCTTCCCCTTGAAGGCCTCGGCATGCTTCAAACCCAGTTCGAGGGCATCCCTAGCCGCATTGGAGCCGTCATATGCCACCAGAATGATCATTTGCTTTTCCATGGTCCCCCCAGTCTCCTCCCGGCCTTCGTCCAGATCGCCGGGAATCCGAGTCGACACCGTTTTTTGCGGATCGCGATTCAACATGATATGGTATCTCAATTTTCGGCTTTCATGCGATGACCGGATAGAGGCACCGGCCTGTGAAAATCGACAGTTGAAATGGTATCATGCAATTCAGAGATTAACATAATGATATTACAGCAGTGTCATGAAACAATCAAGATGAACCCTGGGATCGCGGGCCGGCGTTACCCTGACAGGAGGATCGTCCCATGAGCGGAGCGTTCCCGATCCCGCGATCCCAGGCCGAAAGGGGCTGATTGACGCCATGATCCTGATCGCCGACGCCCACGTCAACACCGCCAAGGGCACCCACCGCCATTTTTTCCGGATGCTGGACGCCCTCGAGGGGACCCGTGAAGACATCGTTTTCATGGGAGATATCTTCGACTTGTGGATCGCCCTGCCCGGCTACGAACAGCGCGTCCACGCCCGGTTTCTCGCGTGGTGCCGCCGCCAGGGAATGCACCGGAAGATCGGCTACATCGAGGGAAACCATGAATTTTTCCTGGCCGAGGAGAAAGGAGACGCCTTTTCGTGGGCCACCGATCGGGCCTTCAGGATCGACGGCCGCGGCAGCCTTTTCTGTCACGGGGACCGCATCAACCCCCTCGATCGCAACTACCTTCTCTTCAGGAAACTCACCAAGAACCGGTTCGTCAAGCAGATGCTCCGTCGACTCCCCTGGGGGCCCTTCATTGCCGAGATCGTCAAGAAGCAGCTGAAACACACCAACCCGACCTTTCGAAACCACCTCCCACGGAAAGCACTCCTGGATCTCCTGTCGGCCGCCCGGACATCGGGCATCGACCGCGTTTTTGCGGCCCATTTTCACCAGGAGGCCTTTTTCGAACAAAACGGGGCACATCTCCACCTCCTCCCCGCCTGGATGGACACCGGCAGGATCACCCGCTTCGACCCTCGCACCGGCCGGGTCGTCCACCTGCCGTGGCAGGCCCTGTCGGAAGGCCGGATGCCGCGACATCGACGCGTGCCGGACCGCGCTGTCGCAGCCGTCAAAATCGGTTGACTTGTCTCCCCTTTTTCGTTAACCTTCCCCTTAAAATAAATTAACCAGAACATCCCAAACCGCGTTGGACACCCCGGCGCACGCATAGAGGGGTCATGAAAGCCGCCATATTGAATATCCTCCGAACCCGTCGGGAGGTGGTCTCCGGGGAGACGCTGAGCACCGCCCTGGGCACCTCCCGGGTCGCCGTCTGGAAACATATCCGGAAGCTCCAGGACCTGGGATACGACATCTTCGCCGGACCAAAGGGCTACCAGCTCCTGGACACCCCCGACACCCCCTTCCCCTGGGAATTTCCAGGGCGGGAAGATCGCATCCACTATCTTCCCCGGACAGCCTCCACCATGATCGCAGCCCGTGACCTCGCCCGAAACGGCGCGCCCCATCTCACGACGGTCATCGCCGGAATCCAGACCCACGGACGGGGAAGACTCCAGCGTCAATGGCTGTCCGAAGCGGGCGGCGTTTACATGACCGTGATCGTCCGGCCCGATATCCCGCTGCTGCTGAGTTCCCGGGTCAATTTTATCGCATCCCTCACCATGACCCGACTCCTCAGGGATCGCTACGGCCTCGATGCCCGGGCCAAATGGCCCAACGACATCCTGGCGGGCGGGAAGAAGCTCCTCGGCATGCTTTCGGAAATGGAGATCATCGGCGATATGACGGCCCACATCAACATCGGCATGGGGCTCAACGTCAACAATGACCCCACCCCCCACGAACCCGGCGCCGTTTCCATGGCACGCCTTTTGGGGAAACGGATATCGCGGAAAGACCTCATCGCCGCCTTTCTCGACGACTTCGAAGCGCGTTTGGCCGGGGTCGATTACGACACGGTGGTGGATTCCTGGAAGACCGTGGCCATGCCCCTGGGCCGTCGGGTCCGGGTGGCCACCGCCACCGAGGTCATAGAGGGCCTCGCCGCCGACGTGGACCCGGACGGTGCCCTGATCCTGACCCTTGACGACGGCACGCAGCAGAAGGTGATTTACGGGGACTGCTTTTTCCCGTCCCCCCAGGACAACGAAAACAAAGGAACACCCGCATCATGACGCAAACCCCGAATACAGAGCAGCTCCGCCGGACCGTCCAGGCGTCGCTTTTCGCCGCGCTCATCGCCGCAGGCGCCTTTCTGGCCGTTCCCATCGGCCCTGTGCCCATCGTTCTCCAGAACATGTTCGTCCTCCTGGCCGGGCTGCTTCTGGGACCCCGGTGGGGCCTGGCCGGCGTCGGCATCTACCTTCTGGCCGGCGCCATCGGTCTCCCGGTCTTTGCCGGCGGTACCGGCGGCATCGGCCGTATGCTGGGCCCCACGGGGGGGTATCTCCTGGCCTATCTGCCGGCGGTCTGGATCGTCGGCATCGTGAGCCGGAAGGCCGGGGGCCGGGTGATGGGCGACGTCGTCGCCATGAGCCTGGGAACCCTCGTCATCTACGCCATGGGCGTACCCTATCTCAAGGTCGTGACCGGGATGTCCTGGTCCAGGGCCGCGGCGGTGGGAATGCTGCCGTTTCTCATCGGCGACGTCCTCAAGATCGCGGCCGCCGTCCCCATCGCCCGAACCCTCCGACCGATGACGGTCGGCAGGCTCGCATCCCATCCGGCTGATGGCTATTCTCGAGGTTAGCGGCCTCATCCACCGGTTTCCCGACGGAACGACGGCCCTTTCCGGCATCGATCTTGTCGTCCGGGAAGGTGAGTTCGTCGTGGTGGCCGGCGCCAACGGCTCGGGAAAGACCACCTTTCTCCGGCACCTGAACGCCCTTCTTCTGCCCCATGACGGCCGGGTCCTCGTGGACGGCGTTTCGACGGCCGACGATCCGATCCGCGCCCGGAGGACGGTGGGGATGGTGTTTCAGGATGCCGACAGCCAGATCGTGGGAGAAACCGTTTACGACGACGTAGCCTTCGGGCCTGAAAACCTCGGGCTCGAGCCCGATCGGATCCATCGCAGGGTTACGGCGGCCATGGCGGCCGTGGGGCTTGCCGGTTTCGAGGACCAGCGGCCCCATCTCCTGTCGGGGGGAGAAAAACGCCGGGTGGCCATTGCGGGGATCCTGGCCATGCGATCCCGGGTCCTGGTTTTCGACGAGCCTTTTTCCAACCTGGACTACCCGGGGGTCCGCCAAGTGCTCGCACAGATCGTCGCCCTCCACCGACAAGGCCACACCATCCTCCTCACCACCCACGATCTGGAAAAGGTCCTGGCCCACGCCGACCGCCTGGTGGTGATCAGCGCAGGGCGCGTCGCCCGGAACGGTCTCCCGGCCGAGACGGTAAAAGGCATCGACGCCCTCGGCGTGCGGGAGCCCGAAGCCTCCCGCAACGGGATGCCCCTGTCGTCATGGCTGAGATAACGACCCTGGGCTTCCGCCCCGGCCGCTCCCTTTTCCATCGGCTCGACGCACGGTTCAAGCTCCTCTGCCTGGCCGTAATCGGCATCGCGGTCCTCCAATGCGGGATCTGGGGCCTGGCCGGACTGACCGTACCGGGCCTTGCGGGCATTTTCCGCCTCGGCATCCCCCTTCGCTCGATGCTGAAAGAGCTGCGCTATCTCGCCGTGCTGCTCTTTCTGGTCTTCGCGGCACGGGCCCTGTCCACGCCGGGGTCGGTCCTTTTCTCCGCCGCGGGGATCAGCGTGACCCGGGAAGGCGTCGCAGCCGGGGTGCTGGTCTGCTGGCGTCTGGCCGGCGTCGTTCTGGCCGGCATCATCTTCATCGCCGCCACCCGGCCCTCGGAGATCCGCGGGGCCGTAATCCGGCTTCTGGCACCGATCCCCTTCATCCCCGAACAGCAGGCCGGCACCATGATCAGCCTCCTGGTCCGCTTCATCCCCATGATCCTGAACCAGGCCCGGGAAACCGCCGACGCCCAGCGCGCCCGGTGCATCGAGTGCCGGAAAAACCCGGTCTTCCGGGTGGCGACCCTCTGCATCGCCCTGCTGCGGCGCATCTTCGAAGATGCCGAACGGCTCGTCGTCGCCATGGAGGCCCGATGCTACACCGAGGATCGCACCGGGCCCCGGTTTTCGGCAACCTCCCGGGACTGGACGGCGCTGATCGTCACGGCCGCCGCCTGCGCCGTCGCGGCAGCCCTCCCCTTCTGACGGCCCCGAGCCGGCCGCCCTCGAAATTCCGCGGGGTGCGGACCCCATCCGTTCCGGCAATTGACACACCCTCCCCGCTATAGTAAAGCCTAAACGATTCGTATCCGGAACCGGTCATGGGCGCCGGGCTTCGAACCATCCGCGGATCCCGTTTCACAGCCCCGTCAACAACCGGCACGATTGCGCAAAGGAGCCGTCTCTCTTGAAAATCGTCATTATCGGCGCCGGCGAGGTGGGATTTCACATCGCCAGCCACCTTTCCCGGGAAAACAAGGAGGTCGTCATCGTCGACGACAACGCCGAGGCCATCCGTCGCGTCTCGGACCACATCGATGTCCAGACCATCATCGGCCGGGGCGGCAGCCCGGCAATCCTGGAACAGGCCGGGGTCAGGGAAGCCGAGATCATGCTCGCCGTCACCAACAGCGACGAGACCAACCTGGTGGCCTGCATGGTGACCCACATCCTTTCGCCGTCCACCAAGAAGTTGGCCCGGATCCGAGGGGGCGACTACGACCAGTATCACGAGGCCTTTTGCCGAAACCCTCCCAACATCGACACCGTCATCAACCCCGAAATGGAGGTGGTCAAGACCATCGAGCACCTGATGAGCGTCCCCGGTGCCACGGACGTGGGGGAATTCGCCGGCGGGCGGGTCAAGTTCATCGGGGTCCGCCTCGACGAGACCACCCCCATCGTCGGGGCCCGGCTTTCGGACCTCCCCGGACGGATCCCGGGACATCGCCCCCTGATCTTCTGCATCATCCGGAACGAGCGTCTCATCGTACCCTCGGGAAAGGACCGGTTGACAGCCGGCGATCTCATCTATTTCATCACCGAGGACAAGGACCTGGAGGCATCCCTCAGGATCTTCGACAAGCACGCCGAACCCATCCGGCGGGTGCTGATCATCGGGGGCGGGCGCATCGCCCTCCGGCTGGCCCTCCGGCTCGAAGAGAAGTCGGTTCACACCAAGATCATCGAACAGCGTTCCGACCGATGCTCCATTCTTGCCGAAAAACTGAACCGATCCGTGGTGCTCTGCGGCGACGGCTCGGACCAGGCCCTGTTGCGGGAGGAAAACATCCAGGATTCGGACGTGGTCATCACCCTGACCGACGACGAGGAGACCAACATCCTGGCCTCCCTCCTGGCCAAGCAACTGGGAGCCCGAAAGACCATCACCAAGATCAGCAAGTTCAGCTATTTTCCTCTGATGCACACCATCGGCATCGACCAGGTGGTGGACCCGCGCCTGTCGGCCATCAACACCATCCTCCAGCACATCCGCCGGGGCAAGGTGTTGAGCAGCGTCTCCATCCGGGGCGAGGACGCCGAGATCATGGAGGCGGTGGCCCTGGAGACCACCGACATCGTAGGCAAGCCCCTGATGGACATCACCTTCCCCAAGGGCGTCCTCATCACCACTATCCTGAGGGGCGAGGAGGTAATCATTCCAACGGGACAGAGCGTGGTGGCGCCCAACGACCGGATCATCATCTTCGCCCGCCGGGAAGCCATCCCGAAGGTCGAAAAAATCCTGTCGGTCAAGCTGGAGTATTTTTAAATGCGATGGCACTACATCTTCTACGTCGTCGGCATCCTGCTCTTCTTCCTCGGCCTTTTCATGCTCCTGCCCCTTGCAACGGCCCTGATCTATCGGGATGAGCCCCTCCTGCCCCACTTCCTGTCCATAGGCGTCTGCCTTGCCGTGGGCGGCCTTCTTTTTCTGTCGCTCCGGGGGAAAAACGCCCGAAACGATTATGTCTCGCCCCGGGAGGGCATGGGGATCGTCGCCGTCGGCTGGATGGCCGTAGGGGCCTTCGGCGCACTGCCCTTCTACCTGGGCGGCCAGTTCGGCGGCATCACCGACTGCCTCTTCGAGTCGGTGTCGGGATTCACCACCACCGGCGCATCCATCCTGAGGGAGATCGAGCCGGTCTCCAAGGGAATGCTGTTGTGGCGGAGCTTCATCCAATGGCTGGGCGGCATGGGCATCATCGTCCTCTCCCTGGCCATCCTTCCCATCCTGGGGGTGGGGGGCATGCAGCTCTACAAGGCCGAAGTGCCGAGCCCGGTGCCGGACAAGCTCAAGCCCCGCATCCGCGACACGGCCATGATCCTCTGGAAGGTCTACGCCCTGATCACGGCGGTCGAGGTGGTGCTCCTGATGTTCGGCGGCATGGATCTCTTCGACGCCCTGAACCACGCCTTCACCACCCTGCCCACCGGCGGATTCTCGACGGAAAACGCCTCGGTGGCCCATTTCGACAGCGGTTACATCGACATGGTCATCACCCTCTTCATGCTGCTGGCCGGCATCAACTTCACCCTCCACTATCAGTTTCTCAAGGGGCAGACCCTGGCCTTCTGGCGGGATGCCGAGTGCCGCTTCTTTCTGGGGACGACCCTGTTCCTGACCCTCGTCATCGCCTTCGACATATTCGGCACCGTCTATGAGACGGCGGCGGGGGCTTTCCGGTACAGCGTCTTCCAGGCGGCGTCCATCATCACCACAACGGGATTCGCCACGGCCGACTATGAACAGTGGCCTGCCATGTCCCAGATCATCCTGCTGCTGTGCATGTTCATCGGCGGCTCCGCCGGTTCGACGGGGGGCGGCATGAAATGCCTCCGGGTCATGGTCTGCTTCAAGTACTGCTACAAGGAACTCTTCTCCCTCATCCACCCCCATGCGGTCACCCACGTCAAGATCGCCGGCAAAACCGTGCCCGAGGACGTCGTGCGGAGCGTCCTCGGCTTTCTGGCCCTCTATATGATGCTTTTCGCCGTCGCCGTGGTCCTGCTGGCCGGGACCGGGGTCGATCTCGTCACCGCCTTCGGCGCCGTCGCCGCCGCCATCGGCAACATCGGCCCCGGCCTCGGCATGGTGGGCCCGGTGGAGAACTACGCCGACATCCCTCTTTTCGGCAAATGGATCCTCATCTGGTGCATGCTCCTGGGGCGCCTCGAGATCTACACCGTCATCATTCTGCTGGTGCCCGAGTTCTGGCGGAAATAAGCCCTGCCCCGGAGACCGTCGTGCCGCCGGGGACCCGCTTCCCGAAAAAACCGCGGACGCGACCTTTTTTTTATTGACAACCCCAACAGATCCGGATATAGAAGCGGGGTCTTTTTTTGAGGGCCGTTAACTCAGACGGTAGAGTATCTGCCTTTTAAGCAGAGAGTCGCTGGTTCGAGCCCAGCACGGCCCATAAGCCTTATCGGCCGTAAAAAAAGATGCACGTCCCCATCGTCTAGCCTGGTCCAGGACACCGGCCTTTCACGCCGGCAACAGGGGTTCGAATCCCCTTGGGGACGCCAA
>NZ_JBFXGG010000051.1:0-21944 GCF_050178255.1 Desulfococcus sp.
CAGTATGGCATTGGTGAACCGCTCGCTTTCCATGGGAAGATAAAAGGCAACCAGGAACGCCCCCACAATCAACGACATCGGTATCCAGATCGTGCTCCAGTCGATACGGCTGGGTGCCGTTTCCTCCACATCCTCTGCCATATCGTCCCTCATCGATTCTTTATGAGCTGTTTGAGCGTTGCTCATGACTGATTCTCCTCGTTGTTCGGTTGAGTTTTTTTCTGCGGTCGCGATTTGCCGGCCGTGGTCCCGGGAGGTTGTCATCTCTTCTAAAAAATTTAAATTCAAATTTAACGATATATTGGTTCATATTAAAAACGTCCGGATATCAGTTATATTGCACCATATGACGATATATAAACCCCAGAAACATCTGTTGCGGCAGATAAAGGATGATCAAACCGGCATCTCTCAGTATTTTGAGATGCTTGCTGACGGAAGACTGTGCAAGCCCCGTCGCCCTTTGAATGTTGCAGACATACAAGATCCTGCGCTGCAGCAATTTGATCATTTTCACCCGGTTGGGGTCCGAAAGCGCTTTCATCACATTGATACATTCTCTCACAGATACCCTTCGTATCGCTTTTTTGGAATATACTATCTGCACAAACCGGTGTCAATGGAAAATCCATGGGAGAATGGAGACCGGTAATGTCAGGTCGCTCGAACTCCTTGAGTTCGGTGCCGTTTGCTGGTAAGTATAGAGAGAAATTTTCCACCTTTTTCTGCAAAGGCATCCATGACCGCGTATTTCATCCGACGATTGCTGCTGATCATTCCCACCTTCCTGGGCATCACCATCATGGTTTTCGTCATCACCCGTTTCGTGCCCGGCGGTCCCATCGAACGGATCATCGTCCAGGCCCAGCAGATGCGCAGCCTCGAGGGCGGGCATCGGACAGCGACCGCCATGAGTGAACAGACCCAACCGCTTTCCGAGGAACAAATCGCCGAACTCAAAAAATACTACGGATTCGACAAGCCGGTCCTGGTCAGCTACGGGTTGTGGCTGAGCAAGGTTCTCAGGGGCGATCTGGGCACCTCCACCCGCTACTACGACCCGGTCTGGGAGATGATCAGGACGCGCATCCCCATCTCCCTCTATTTCGGCATTCTTTCCATGATACTGGTCTACGGCGTCTGCATCCCGCTGGGCGTGGCCAAGGCCGTGCGGCACAAGAGCCTTTTCGACAACCTCTCCTCGGTCCTTGTCTTCATCGGCTATGCCGTCCCCGGATGGGTGGTGGGGATCCTGCTGCTCATCCTCTTCTCTTCTCACTGGGATTTTTTCCCCCTGGGGGGCCTGGTCAGCGACGAATTCGAGGATTTCTCATTGATACAGAAAGCAATGGACCTCGCCTGGCATACGGTTCTCCCCCTTGCCGCCTATGTCATCGGCTCCTTCAGTATCATGACGCTTCTGATGAAGAATACCCTCATGGACAACCTGGCGTCGGATTACGTCCGAACGGCCATCGCCAAGGGATTGCCCTTCCGGAAAGCCGTCCTCCGGCACGCCTTCCGAAACAGCCTCATCCCCATCGCCACCCATTTCGGCAACAATGTCTCGGTCATTCTCATGGGCTCGTTCCTCATCGAGACTGTCTTCAATATCGACGGCATGGGGCTTCTGGGCTACGAATCCATCGTCCAACGCGACTACCCCGTGGTTCTGGGCATCCTCGTAATCTCCTCCCTGCTCCTCATGATCGGCAACATCCTGTCGGACATCTGCGTCGCCCTCGTCGACCCCCGGGTGCAGTTCAAATGAGACGAAATCCCCTGACCCTCAAAAAGATCCGCCGGTTCAAGTCGATCCGGCGGGGGTATGTCTCCTTCATCATCTTCTGCCTGATGATGGGTCTGTCTCTGACGGCCGAACTTTTCATCAACAGCCGGGCCCTGGTGGTTCATTACGAGGGGCGTTATTACTTCCCCACCTACGGCCGGATCCTTCCCGGCACCACCTTCGGCCTTGACTATGATTACGAAACCAATTACCGCGAGCTGAAGGCGCGCTTTGACGCAGCAGGCGAGGGCAACTGGGTGCTGATGCCGCCGGCGCCCTACAACCCCTATGAAAACGACCTGAGAGATGACGCTTTTCCGCCCTTCCCACCCTCCATCGCTTCCCGTCATTTCCTCGGCACCGACATCGTCGGCAGGGATCTCCTGGCCCGACTTGTCTACGGGTTCCGCATCGCCATTTTTTTCTCCCTCGGACTCCTCCTGGCCAACTACGCCATCGGCGTCAGCATCGGGTGCGCCATGGGATATTTCGGAGGACGGTTCGACCTCTTTTTCCAGCGGATCATCGAAATCTGGTCCAACGTGCCGTTTCTCTATGTCATCATCATCATCTCATCCGTGGTCGTGCCCAACTTCTTCATCCTCATCCTGATCATGGCCTTCTTCGGCTGGATCGGAATGACCTGGACCATGCGGACCGTCACCTACAAGGAGAAGGAGCGGGAATACGTGCTGGCGGCGCAGGCCCTGGGCGCTTCCAACCTGCGGATCATCTTCAGGCACATCATCCCCAACACCGTGGCGGTGATCGTGACCTATGCGCCCTTCTCGGTTTCCGGGGGCATCGTCTCCCTCACCTCCCTCGACTATCTGGGGTTCGGGCTCCCGCCCCCGACGCCGAGCTGGGGAGAGCTTCTGCAGCAGGGATGGACCGCCATGGATGCCTGGTGGATCGCCGGATCCGTGATCGCAGCCATGGTCGTTACGCTCGTTACGGTGACGTTCATCGGCGAGGCGGTGCGGGAAGCTTTCGATCCCAGGCTCCACACGGTATATGAATAGATGGCAAGCATACCGGGGAGCATCACCGTGCCGCCGCGAACCCGGACGTATCAGGCCATCAGGAAGGACAAACGGATGAAATCGAACAACAGCATTCTCATCGTGACGATAATTCTCATGGGGATCACCCTGGTCGTTCAGCCCACCCCCCTCGGCGCCGCGCCCGCGCTTCCGGACGATATCCAGTGGCTCACCAACACCGCGGACCCGGTGTTCGCCTCGCCCGAAGCCCGGCGGGGCGGCACCTTTCACACGGCCCTCATGACCTTTCCCCTTACCTTTCGAACGGTGGGCCCCGATTCCAACAGCAGCTTCCGAAGCGCCATCCTGGGCAACCAGTTGAGCCTCATCGGCCTGCACCCGAATACCCTGAACATCATCCCCGAGCTGGCGACCCACTGGGCATTCGATCCGGACAAGAAGACCATGTACTTCAAACTGAATCCCAGGGCCCAATGGTCGGACGGGGTTCCGGTTACGGCGGACGACTTTGCCTTCACCCTGGAGTTCATGCGCTCCGAGCATATCATCGCGCCCTGGTACAACGACTACTACACCCAGGAGATCGACCGGGTCATCGTTTACGACGACCACACCCTGGCGGTAGTCAGCACCAAGGCGGTCCCCGACCTGCACCTGAAGCTCGGCATCGCCCCCACACCCCGGCACTATTACCAGACCCTCGGACCGGATTTCGTCCGCAGGTACAACTGGGAAATCGTGCCCAACACCGGCGCCTACCAGATCTCGTATTTCCGAAAAGGGAAATACGTCATGTTCAAGCGAAAGCCGGACTGGTGGGGGAATGATCTCCATTATTTCAACAATCGCTTCAACGTGGACCGGGTCAAATTCACCGTTGTGCGGGATTTCAACGTCCTGTGGGAATATTTCAAAAAAGCCCGGATCGACACCTTCGCCATGAACTTTCCCCAGTACTGGCACATCCGGTCGAAAACGCCCCAGATCGAAAAAGGATACATCGAGCGCATCTGGTTTTTCAACGACACCCAGCAGTCGGCCATGGGGCTCTGGCTGAACCAGGATCGCGAGATCTTCAGAGATCCGCGACTCCGGTACGCCTTCGCCCATGCCATGAACGTGGAAAAGGTGATCGAACAGGTGTTGCGGAACGATTACTTCCGCCTGGAAAGCGGGTTTGTGGGATATGGTCCCTATTCCAACACGGAGATCCGGGCACGACGCTTCGATCTTGAAAAGGTAAACGAATATATGAAGGAAGCCGGCTGGCGGCGGGGGCCCGACGGCATCTGGACCAAGGGCGGCCGACGCTTTTCGGTGGAGGTTTCCTACAGCATCGAGGAGCACACCCCGCGGCTGGTGGTGTTGAAGGAGGAGGCCAAGAAGGCGGGCATCGAGCTCCAGCTCCAGCGTCTCGATCCGTCAGCCGCCTACAAGATGGTTATGGAAAAGAAGCACGACGTGGCGTGGATGGGCTGGAGCACCTCCCTCCGGCCCCAGTACTGGGAGCATTTTCATTCCGTCAACGCCCACAAGCCCCAGACCAACAACATCACCAACACGGACGATCCCGAACTGGACCGGCTCATCGACGCTTATCGAAATTCCCTCGATGAAGCGGAACGGATCGACCTCTCGCGGCGGATCCAGGCCCGGGTGCATGAGATCGGCTGTTTTGTACCGACCTTCATGGTGCCTTATGTCCGCCAGGCCTACTGGCGGTGGTGGCGTCTGCCGACCCCGCCGGGCACCAGGATCAGCGGCGACCTGTTCGACCCCTTTGACAGCGTCACCGGCGGGCTCTTCTGGTTCGACGAAGCCCGGCACGAGGAAACCCGGCAGGCCATGCGGAAGCGGCAGCCGTTTCCACCGGTGACCCGCATCGATGAAACCTATAAAATGAAGTTTCTGAAGTGAAGCCGGCACCCATACTCGAGGTCCGCCGCCTGGTGACGGTGTTCGATACGGAGGAGGAAAGCGTCCGAGCGGCGGATGATGTGAGTTTCTCCCTCGATCGGGGCGCCACCCTCGGCATCGTCGGCGAGTCCGGATGCGGCAAGAGCGTCACGGCTTTGTCGATCCTGCGGCTTCTGCCCAGGCCCGCAGGCCGTATCGCAGCGGGGGAGATCTGGTTCGACGGCACGGACCTCGTTCGCCTGCCTGCCGGGGAGATGAGCCGGATCCGCGGGAAACGGATCTCCATGATTTTCCAGGAACCCATGACGGCACTCAACCCGGTCCACCGCATCGGTCGACAGCTCGGCGAGGTTTTCCAACTCCACTTTCCGGATATGCCGACGGGCGACATCGAGGCGGCGTCCGTCTCCATGCTTCGGAAGGTCGGCATCCCCGAGCCCGAACAGCGGATGCGGGAATACCCCCATCAGATCTCCGGCGGCATGCGCCAGCGGGTGATGATCGCCATGGCCCTGGCCTGTCGGCCGGACATCCTGATCGCCGACGAACCGACCACGGCCCTGGACGTCACCATCCAGGCTCAGATCCTGTCGCTCATTCGCGATCTCCAGGCGGAAACCGGCATGTCGGTCATCATCATCACCCACGACCTGGGGGTTATCGCCGAGACCTGCGACGCCGTCGCCGTGATGTATGCCGGGAGAACCGTTGAAACCGCATCCATCCGGGAGCTCTTCGAAAATCCGCGTCATCCCTACACGCGGGGTCTGCTCACCTCGATCCCCCGGCTGGATTTCCCGCGAAAAACGCCACTCAGCATCATCCGCGGCGTCGTTCCCGGCCTTCACGAGCTGCCCGAAGGCTGCCGGTTCCGCAACCGTTGCCCCCATGCAAAGCCCCTCTGCCGAACCGATCCGCCCATGATGAACGTCGGCGAGGATCATTTCGCCGCCTGCCATTTCAGTGACACCCTTGCACCTTTCAGCCTCGAAACCGCTGACAAAGAGGCTGTCGGGCCGTCTGTCGGCACATCGGCATCGACACAGGCCATTTCCCGGATCTGCCTCGAGGTCCGAGACCTCAAGATGCATTTCCCCATCTACGGCGGAATCCTCCGCCGCCCGGTGGGCAAGGTCTTTGCCGTCGACGGCGTCTCATTTGTCATCCGACGGGGACGGACCCTCGGACTGGTGGGCGAATCGGGATGCGGCAAAACCACGGTAGGCCGATCGATTCTGCGGCTCTACCAGCCCACGGCCGGGAGCGTGAGGTTCAACGGCCGCGAGGTTCTCACCCTGGACCGAAGGCAGCTCCAGGCCGTTCGACGGGATGTCCAGATGATCTTCCAGGACCCCTTCGAATCCCTCAACAGTCGGTTCACGGTGGCGGACATCCTGGAGGAGCCCTTCATCATCCACCGCATGGGATCCGGAAATGAACGCCGGGAAAAGGTGCGCCGCCTCCTTGGAACCGTGGGCATGCCCGAAAGCGCACTCACGCGGTTCCCCCATGAATTCAGCGGCGGGCAACGGCAGCGGATCGGCATCGCCCGGGCCATTGCCCTGAACCCCGAGCTCGTGATCTGCGACGAACCGGTCTCGGCCCTTGACGTCTCCATCCAGTCCCAGATTCTCAATCTGCTGCTGGATCTCCAGGAGGAGTTGGGTCTGACCTATCTGTTCATCTCCCATGACCTGACGGTGGTTCGCCACATCTCGGACGACATCGCGGTGATGTATCTCGGCAAGATCGTGGAGCACACCGATGCGGACGGCATTTACGCCTGCCCTCTTCACCCCTACACCCGGGCACTGATCGCAGCCATACCGGTTCCATCCCCCGATCCGAAGCCCCAGAAGCCGTTTCCGGCAGGCGACGTCCCTTCACCCATCCATCCGCCGTCCGGGTGTCGATTTCGAACCCGATGCCCTATCCGGATCGACCGCTGTACCGAGGAAGAGCCCATCCTGCGAAAAGTGGACGACGGCAACGGCAATGTGCATTGGGTGGCGTGCCACCGGGTCTAGTCTCCCTTGAGGACGTCGATCATTGAAAACACGCGTCCCCGAATGCCGTCACGCATCCGGCAATGCAAATACACCACGGCATCCAGGGTACCTTTGACGTAGACCTCGCGGCCGTTGACATTGTGGGTGAAGGAAAATTTGACGGTTTCGTCGTCGGATACCAGGGTGTAGGTATGCCAGGCATGTCCGGCCAGGTGCGCCTCCGGAATACCCCACACCGTCTTCTGTCGCTGGGGGTCTCGCTCCTTGACGATGTCCGCTTCGGTAAACGTACACCCGAGGCGATTGAAATAGCCGACCATGGCCTTCGCCGTTCCGCTGGTATCGGCCTTGCCCTGCTGATGGCTTTCCCGGATATCCAGGGAATAGCCGGCGAAAAGGCCGGGGAACGTTTCGGCGGCATAAGCCATCATCGCCTGAAAACCGACGATCTGTTTGGCCATATTCGGCGCGATGACGGCGGAGATGTTGGAAGCGGCAACGCGCGCCATGAGTCGCTCCCGATCACCCCCGGTGGTGCCCATGACAAAGGGAAGGCCGCCCTCGCAATAGAATTCCGCGTTCTCGTTGACGGCGGCGGGGTGGGTAAAATCGATGCAGATAACCTCCGGTCCCGCCGCCCGAACGGCCGCAAGCGCCTGAGACCTGGCTTCCGGCAGGAACAGCTGCACCGCAACGTCGTCCACGTTGCAGATCTTCTCGTTGATCTCCGGACCCGTCAGCGAGTATGGCACCAGCGCGAACCGAGGATCCTGGATGATCCGACGGATAACCGTGCGGGCGACATTACCCGGGGCTCCGTTGACCATAACCTTGATTGTTTCCATTACAACCTCCTTCAAAGTAAAAAAGCCCTGCCTTCAGGGGCAGAGCTTTTCCATCAAGGTGTCCTCCCGGGAGGACGAACCGCTTTATTGAACTTCCGATTTCGTTTCCGTGGCGGGTTCGCCTTCCCCGGTGCCCTTGATGGACTCGGCCTCGGGAGCGGTTTCTGCTGTCGGTGCGGTTTCCACGGGTGCCGCTTTCTCGACCTTGGGCGCTTTTGGCGCCTTTCGCTTATCTGCCGCCACCAGCTCGATCATCGACATGGCCGCCGCATCTCCGGGGCGTCGCCCCACCTTGACAATGCGGGTGTACCCGCCGTGGATGTCGCCAAAACGCTCGCGAGCCTCATCGAAGAGCCGGTGAACCACCGCCTGTTCGCGAATGATCGAAAGGGCCTGGCGCCGGGCGTGAAGATCCCCGCGCTTGGCCAGGGTGACGATATGATCCGCCCAGCCCCTGAGAGCCTTGGCCTTGGCATCGGTAGTCCGAATACGGTCGTACTTAAAAAGTGAGGTCACCATGTTGCGAAACATGGCCTTGCGATGACTGCTGTTCCGACCTAATTTTACCCCTGCTTTTCGGTGTCTCATAGAATCTTACTCTCCTTCCTCCGCATCTTCCTCCGGAGGTATAAATCCCTCAAGCTTCATCCCAAGAGAAAGGTCCATCTCGGTCAGGACCTCTTTTATCTCGTTGAGAGACTTTCTCCCGAAATTTTTCGTTTTGAGCATCTCGGCCTCGGTTTTGGCGACCAGCTGATAGATCTTGTGGATATCAGCGTTCTTCAGGCAATTCGCACTGCGGACGGACAGCTCAAGTTCTTCGACGCTTCGGTAGAGGTTCTCGTTAAACTTGGGTTGTTCCTGTTCTTCGGATGTTCTTTCCGGCTCGGGCTCGACATCCTCATCAAAATTGATGAAAATCGACATCTGCTCTTTCAGGATTTTTGCCGCATAGGCGACTGCATCCTCCGGCTTGACGCTCCCATCCGTCCAGACTTCCATCGTCAATTTGTCGTAATCTGTCTTCTGTCCGACACGGGCGTTCCCGACGACGTAGTTCACCCGCTTGATGGGTGAAAAAACAGCGTCGATGGGAATCGTGCCAACCGGTGCTTCCTCATCCTTGTTGGCTTCGGAAAGGGAATACCCCCTGCCGACCTTTACCATCATCTCCATTTTCAGTTCGGCATCGGCCCCCAGCGTCGCGATGTGCTGCTCGGGGTTGAGAATCTCCACCCTGCCGTTGTCGCTGATGATATCTCCCGCCGTGATTTCGCCCTCTTTACTCACGTCAATTCGAACCATTTTGGGTTCAGGATCGGACACCTTGAGACGAACTTCTTTGAGGTTCAATATTATCTCGGAAGCATCCTCGAGCACACCCGGAATCACGCTGAATTCGTGCATCACCTGATCAAATTTCACGGATACGATCGCTGCCCCGTAAAGGGAAGAGAGAATAATCCGCCTGAGAGAATTTCCGATGGTGATACCGAACCCTCTCTCAAGGGGTTCGCAAACGAACTTACCATAGGAAAGTGTGGATTCTTCTTTCTGAACCTTTTCCGGCTTGATGATCTCGCGCCAGTTCATATACATGAGTTCATTTGATGACATTTTATATTAACTCCAGACTTTTCAGGAAGATGTCCGAGTAGTCGTCGTTTGTATCCTACAACATCACGAATGGTGCGAACGCCCCCTGTATTTCATCAAGGACGAACGCAAATTATTTCGAGTAGAGCTCGACAATAAGCTGTTCCTGCATCGGCATGGTCAGATCCTCACGGACCGGCAGGCTCTTGACGATACCCTTCATGTTTTCCTTCTCAACCTCGAGCCACTGGGGGATGCCCCTGCGAACCACGCTCTCCAGCGCATCGGTCATTGCCTGAATATTGCGGCTCTTGTCTCGCAGTTCGATGACATCACCCACCTTCACCTGATAGGAGGGAATATTGACCGCCTTCCCGTTGACCAGAAAATGTTTGTGCCGAACGAAATGACGCCCCTGGGTACGGGAATTGGTAAACCCAAGCCGGTAGACGACATTGTCGAGGCGGCATTCGAGGGCGACGAGGAGATTGGTGCCCGTGATGCCCTTTTGTCGTTCGGCCCTTTTGAAAAACAGGCGAAACTGATTTTCGTCAAGACCGTAGATACGTTTCACCTTCTGCTTTTCACGGAGCTGAATCCCGTAGTCGGACAATTTCCCTCGCCGCCGCTGACCATGTTGACCCGGCGGATACCCGCGCCGATCAAATGCACATTTGTCCGAATAACAGCGGTCTCCCTTCAAAAACAATTTCAAATTTTCTCGTCTGCATAGCCGGCAAACAGAACCTATATATCGTGCCAAATTTTCCTCCTTATTTTACACCCTGCGGCGTTTCGGCGGTCTGCAACCATTATGCGGTATCGGTGTAACATCCTTGATCATGACGATGTTGAATCCGGCAGCCTGCAACGACCGAAGAGCGGATTCCCGTCCGGCTCCCGGGCCTTTGACATAAACCTCGACATTTTTCATGCCGTGCTCCATCGCTTTTTTGGAAGCGTCCTCAGCGGCCAACTGAGCGGCGAACGGCGTACTTTTCCTTGACCCCTTGAAGCCCTGCACACCGGCACTGGACCAGGAAACGATATTTCCCGTCGGATCCGTAATGGTCACGATGGTGTTATTGAACGTCGATTGAATATGCACGACGCCGTTTAATATATTTTTTTTCTCTTTTTTTTTGGTTCGAGTTTTTCTCGGCATAAACGCTGTTCCTCTGTTGCGCGCCCATCGGCGCTGTTTGCGACGCCGCGCAATCCCTCATGAATTACTTTTTCTTGGCTGCGCCTTTTTTCTTCACTGCCGCCCGTCGCGGCCCCTTCCGGGTTCTCGCATTGGTTTTGGTCTGCTGTCCCCGGACGGGAAGCCCTTTTCGATGCCGAAGTCCACGATAGCATCCCAGATCCATCAACCGCTTGATGTTCATGGAGACCTCGGTTCGAAGCTCGCCCTCGACCTTGTATCCGCCGTCGATCATTTTTCGAATGTCGTTGATTTGTCCTTCGGTCAAATCATCTGTCTTTACATTCGGATCGATATCCAGCTGTGACAGTATCCGACTCGACGACGTTCGACCGATACCATAGATATAGGTCAGCCCGATTTCAATCCGCTTTCCCTTAGGTAAATCTACGCCCGCAATTCTTGCCAACGCTTATCCTCCTCTGTTAACCTTGTCTCTGTTTATGGCGCTTATTTTCGCAGATCACTCGGATCACGCCTTTCCTGCGGATAATCTTGCATTTGCTGCATATCCTCTTAACAGATGCCCTGACTTTCATTGAACCAAGCTCCTTCAAGCGCTTTTACGCTTATTTTGATCGATAAACAATTCTGCCCCGGGTCAGATCATACGGAGACAACTCGACTGTCACGTTATCGCCGGGTAGAATTCGTATAAAATGCATCCGCATCTTCCCGGAAATATGCGCAAGAATCTGATGGCCGTTTTCCAGTTCCACCTTGAACATGGCGTTCGGCAGGGTTTCTTTCACCGTACCTTGCACCTTAATCGGTTCTTCTTTCGGCATGCTATCTCCCTCTGTCTTTTCATTGGGACGAGCCCAACAACTGATTCCGCAAAGCGCAGATTCTCTAGTGGCGTCCCTTGATTCTTGTTCCGCCCCCTTTTTTCAGGAAACCCTCGTAGTGACGGGTGAGCATATGGGATTCGATCTGGGAAACCGTATCAATAGCAACCCCCACCACGATCAATAGTGCTGTTCCACCGAAATAAAACGGAATGTTAAATTTGGATATCAGAATGGACGGCAACACGCATATCGTTGAGACATAAATGGCGCCGCCCAGCGTAATCCGCGTCAGGACCCGATCGATGTAATCGGCCGTGCGTTTGCCCGGACGAATCCCCGGAATGAACCCCCCGTGCTTTTTCATGTTGTCCGCCACATCAACCGGATTGAACGTCACGGCGGTATAGAAATAGCAGAAGAAGAAAATAAAGACGACGTATAGTGCTTCATACGCAAGATTCCCCGGTACCATAGCGCCTGCGACCTGCTGCATCCAGGGAACGTTGATAAAGTTGGCAATCGTCGCCGGAAACATGATGATGGACGATGCGAAGATGGGCGGAATGACGCCCGACGTATTGATCTTGAGGGGCAGGTGGGTGCTCTGACCGCCGTACATTCGCCGCCCCACCACGCGCTTGGCGTATTGTACCGGAATCCTGCGCTGCCCCTGCTCCACGAAGACGATCACAGCCACCACGACCAGCATCAGCACCACCAGGATAACGATGGAAAAAACGCCCATCTCTCCAGTGGACACGAGGCGGAACGTATTCGAGACGGCGACGGGCATTCTGGCTACGATGCCGGCAAAGATGATCAGTGAGATGCCGTTTCCAATACCCCGCTCCGTGATCTGTTCACCCAGCCACATGATAAACGCGGTTCCCGCCGTCAGCGTAATCACGGTCATCAGACGAAACGTCCAACCCGGATCGATCACCACTGCGGCACCGCCGGGAGATGTCATGCTTTCCAAACCGATGCTGATACCGAATCCCTGAATGATGCTGAGAAGCACCGTTCCGTACCGGGTGTACTGAGTGATTTTTTTCCGCCCCTGCTCCCCTTCCTTGGAAAGCTGCTCCAGATGCGGCACGACCACCGTCAGAAGCTGAATGATGATAGAGGCGCTGATATAGGGCATGATTCCCAGCGCAAATACTGACAGTTGCTCGAGCGCGCCGCCCGAAAACATGTCGAAGAGCCCCAACAGGGTGCCTTTTGCACGGGCGAAGAACGACGCCAGCGCAACGGTATCGATTCCCGGTGTCGGAACATGAACCCCAACGCGATATACGGCCAAAAGACCAAACGTGTACAAGACGCGCTTTTTTAATTCGGGAATCTTTAAAATATTCTGGAACCCGCCACCAACCATAGATATCCCTCGTCTGCTGCTGTGAGTGTGTAACCTTTTTCGTCAGTCCGATGGGCCGTGGACTCCGCGGCTTAGACGATCGTGCCGCCGGCGGCCTCGATCTTTTTTCTGGCGTTTTCACTGACGGCATCCAAACGGACCGTCAACGGATAATCGATATCCCCGAACCCCAACAATTTAATGCCGTCAATGCTTCCCTTGACGATTCCCGCCTTGATCAGGGCCGGGCCGTCAATGGTGTCGCCGCTCTGGAACTTCGCAAGATCCCGAATATTGACGACGGCGATATTTTTCTTAAAGATATTGGTAAATCCCCGTTTGGGAAGACGACGGTGGATCGGCATCTGACCGCCCTCGAATCCCGGCCTGACGCCGCCGCCGGAACGGGCGTTGTGTCCTTTGCTGCCTCGACCCGCTGTCTTTCCCCATCCGGAGCCGACGCCGCGGCCAATGCGTTTCCGTGATTTTCGCGCCCCTTCCGCGGGGGACAATTCATGCAGTTTCATCAAGGATCTCCTCTGACTTTACCAAATGCGATACAGCGCCGACCATCCCTCGAATTGCGGGGGTATTCTCAAGAACGACTGTTTTGTTCAGTTTGGTCAGCCCCATTCCCCGCAACACCTTTCGATGCTTTTCCGGCCTTCCGATCATACTTTTTACAAGTGTTATCTTTAATTTTTCAGCCATTTGTCTTCCTCTAACATCCGTTTGCCGTAGATGCGCATCCAGCCGGACGATTCGTTACAGTTCTTCCGCAGGCTTTCCCCGTCTTGCAGCGACCTGCCTACGGCTCTGAAGCCGATAGAGCCCTTCCAGTGTCGCCTTGACGACGTTGTGAGGGTTGTTGGATCCCAAACATTTCGTCAGAATATTTTGCACACCGACGGCCTCCAGCACAGCGCGAACCGCACCGCCGGCGATAACGCCGGTTCCCTGGGACGCCGGTTTCAGAAGGACACGGCCGGCGCCATATTTGCCGACGATTTCAAACGGGATCGTCCCGTCGACCAGCGGCACCTTCAGCATGGTTTTTTTGGCCTTGTCAACACCCTTTCGAATGGCTTCGGGAACTTCGTTGGCCTTGCCCAAACCGAAGCCGACACTGCCTTCACCATCGCCGACAACAACGATCGCACTGAAACTGAACCGTCTACCACCTTTAACGACCTTCGCCACCCGGCTGATATGGACGACTTTATCGATTAACTGATTCTCATCCGTATCCTGTCTTTTCGCATTAAAGACCAAGGGAATGCCTCCTTATTCCTTTTAAAAATCCAATCCGGCCTTACGCGCACCCTCGGAGACGGCCTTGACCCGTCCGTGGTACAAAAAGCCGTTTCTGTCGAAGACGACCTGTTTCACACCTTTTTCAATCAACCGCTCGCCAACCAGTTTCCCTACAAATTCCGCGGTATCCTTTTTGCCTTTGGCAGCGGCAAGCTCTCCATTTTCCTTAACGGCCGGTTCCGTGCTGGAAGCGGCGACCAGGGTGATGCCTTGGATGTCGTCAATCACCTGCGCATAGATGTGCTTCGCGCTTCGAAAAACACTCAACCGAGGCCTCTCGCTGGTTCCGGCCACATGTTTTCGAATTCTTTTTTTGCGCTTCAGACGCGCTTGTTTTTTATTGAAAGAGCCCATCTTAATCTATTTCCTTGCACACTTGAACCATCAGAAAGGATCTTCTATGGCTATGGGTTATTTTGCGCCGGTCTTCCCGGCCTTGCGCTGAATCTTTTCCTGAGCGTATTTGATGCCCTTGCCCTTGTAGGGCTCCGGGGGTCTCAGGCGTCGAATGGATGCAGCCATTTGTCCAAGCGCTTCCTTATCGATGCCTGAAAGTTTGATCGTGTTGTTCCGGTCGACTTCGGCGGAGATCCCCTTGGGTATCTCGAAGTTGATGGGGTGGGAATAGCCAAGGTTCAGCACGATCTGATTTCCGCTCACCTCCGCGCGATATCCGATGCCGTTGATCTCGAGGATTCTCTCGAATCCGGCGCTCACCCCGGTCACCATGTTGGAAACGAGGCTTCGGGTCAACCCCTGGATCGCCCGAATTTCACGCGTATCCTTCTCCATGGTCACATGGATCTCGTTGTCTTGAACATCCAGGTTCACCGCATCGTGAATCGTCCGAGTCAGCTTGCCCTTTTCACCTTCAACGCTGATCATTCCGTCTTTATAGGATACCTTCGTTTTGCTTGGTATCGGAATCGGTTTTTTACCTACTCGAGACATCTGTCACTCCTCTTCCTACCAGACCCTGCAGAGGATCTCGCCCCCTACGTTTTCCTTACGGGCCTGCTGGTCGGTCATGATCCCCTTGGATGTGGACAAAATGGCAATACCTGTGCCGTTAAAAAAGGGCTTGATATCCTTACCCTTCACGTAAACCCGCCTGCTCGGCTTGCTGACGCGCTCTATCTGGTAGATGGCATTTTCGGAATCCGAACCATATTTCAGATAAACCCGAAGGACACCCTGTTTGTTGTCTTTTATGAACTTGTAGTTCTTGATATAGCCTTCGTTTCGCATCACCTTGGCCAGTTCGACCTTCATGTTCGAGCCGGGGATGTCGACACTCTTCAGCTTCGCCCTCCCGGCATTCCGGATTCGGGTCAGCATGTCCGCTATTGGATCGCTAATCGTCATTATCGTTGCTCCTTGCCCTGATGTATCCGTCTACCAACTCGACTTTATAACGCCGGGGAGTTTACCTTGCGAAGCGAGATTCCGAAAACAGATACGACAGATCCCAAACTTTCTGATGAACGCTCTCGGCCGACCGCACATCGGACACCTGTTGTACGCCCGTACCTTGAATTTCGGCGTTCTCGTTGCCTTCGTTCTCAGTGCTTTCCTTGCCAAATTTTCCTCCTTAATTCCTGAACGGCATCCCCAAGAGCTTAAGCAGTGCCTTTCCTTCTTCATCGGTCTCGGCTGTCGTAACGACCGAAATGTTCAGGCCCTTGATCTTGTCGATCTTGTCATAGTCTATTTCCGGAAAAATGATGTGCTCCCGGATGCCCAGGGAGTAATTCCCCTTTCCGTCGAAAGCCTTCCCGGAGATACCCCTGAAGTCCCGAACACGCGGCAAGGCGATATTCACCAATTTGCTGAAAAAATCATACATCCGATCACGGCGAAGGGTCACCCGGCAGCCGATGGGCATGCCTTCCCGCAGCTTGAAAGCGGCGATGGACTTCTTGGCGCGCGTAACGACCGGTTGCTGTCCGGCGATCATCCTGAGTTCCTCGACGGCGGAGTCGATCAATTTGATATTGTGGATCGCTTCTCCCAACCCCATGTTGAGCACAATCTTGGTCAGCTTCGGCACCTGCATGATGTTTTTGTACTCGAAGGTCTCGATCAACTCGGGAACGATCTTTTCCTCATAAGTTTTTTTTAAACTATCCATCACTACCCTCCAACACAAGCCCTATGCGTCCAACACCTCATCGCATTTTGCACAAACGCGCACCTTTTTGCCGTCCTCGAGCTGCCGCATCCTGATACGGGAAGGCGACATGCACTTGTTGCACATCAACATGACGTTCGTCCAGTGAATCGGCGCCTCGGTCTCGATGATGCCGCCCTGTCTGTTCTGTGCGCTGGGTCTTGTGTGGCGCTTTACGATATTGATGTTTTCGACAAGAACCCGATTCTTCTTGTTGATCACCTTCAGCACTTTGCCGATCTTCCCCTTGTCCTTGCCGGTGATGATTTTAACTTTATCGTCCTTCTTGACGTGGCATTTATTCGTGTTTTTCATTCTTCATTTCTCCACAGGGCAAACCGAGATGAAACTATAATACCTCTGGAGCCAGTGAAATAATTTTCATAAACCGTTTCGCTCGGAGTTCTCTTGCCACAGGTCCGAAGATACGTGTTCCAACGGGCTCCTTGGCCGCATTGATCAGCACGGCGGAATTGTCGTCGAATCGGATGTAGGATCCGTCCGGACGCTTGATTTCCTTCTTGGTCCGAACCACCACCGCTTTCAGGACTTCCCCTTTTTTGACCTTTGCATTGGGTATGGCCTCCTTGACGGTCACCACGATGATATCGCCGATGCTGGCATACCGTCTTCTGGAACCACCGAGGACTTTGATACAGTATAGAACTTTGGCTCCGGAGTTATCCGCTACCGTCAGTCTAGATTCTGCCTGAATCATTCTAATTTTCCTTTATGTATCAAACAGCTTTTTCGAGTATTTGGCTTACTCGCCATCGCTTGGTTTTGCTGAGCGGCCTGGACTCGGTGATCATCACCTTATCCCCCACCTGGCAGACGTTAGCCTCGTCGTGGGCTGCAAACTTGGCCCGCCTACGAATGTATTTTTGGTAAAGTCGATGCTTCACCAACCGTTCGACCTGGACGACGACGGTTTTATCCATCTTGTTGCTGACGATCGTCCCGGTCAACTGTCGTTTCATTCCTCGCTTTTTCATAGCTATTCTTTATCTATATGTTTTTGCGTTCAGTCTCTTTGATAATCGTCATGACTCTAGCCAGACCACGCTTGGTGGATTTGATCTTCTGCGTGTTTTCAAGCTGACCCACACCATGCTGAAAGCGCAGGTTGAAGAGCTCTTCGTAGAGGTCGTTCGCCTTCTGGCGCATTTCCTCGGGGCTCAGCTCTCTAATCTCACTTGCCTTCATCACACATCCCCTCTTTCAACAAATTTGGTCTTGATGGGAAGCTTGTGGGCGGCCAGCCGAAGGGCCTCTTTGGCCAGTTCCACCGGGACGCCCTCCATTTCGTAAAGGATTCTGCCGGGACGAATGACGGCCACCCAACCTTCAGGTGCGCCTTTACCCTTTCCCATTCGTACTTCGGCGGGCTTTTTGGTGAAAGGTTTGTCGGGAAAAATCCGAATCCACATCTTTCCGCCCCTCTTGACATGGCGGGTCATGGCGATACGCGCGGCCTCGATCTGCTTGGAGCTGATGGTGCCGCACTCCATCGCCTGCAGACCGAACTCGCCAAAAGCCAAGTCGCTGCCGCGCCAGGCGATCCCGCGCATTTTCCCTTTTTGTTGTTTTCGAAATTTTACCTTCTTAGGACTCAACATGTCCGTATCTCCTTAGCATGCTCACCGCTTGGCTATATCACATCCTTCTTCAAGATTTCGCCATTGAAAACAAATACCTTAATACCGATGATGCCGTATGTCGTGTTGGCTTCCGTAAATCCGTAATCGATATCAGCCCTCAAGGTATGCAACGGAACGCGACCTTCACGGTACCATTCGGTCCTTGCCATTTCCGCACCGCCCAAGCGGCCTGCGCAGATGATCTTGACGCCTTTGGCTCCAAAACGCATCGCCGAGGAGACCCCCCGCTTCATCGCCCGCCGGAAGGCCACGCGTCTCTCGATCTGGGCGGCGACATTTTCGGCAACCAGCTGTGCATCGATTTCAGGTTTTCTGACCTCCTGGATGTCAATCAGGACCTCCTGGGTGATCATCTTCTCCAGTTCATTTTTGAGTTGTTCGATCTCGGAGCCCTTTTTGCCGATGACAATCCCCGGCCGTGCTGTATAAATTCGGAGTCTAACACGCTTGGAGGATCTTTCGATCTCTATTTTAGAAATCCCTGCGTGGTAAAGCTTCTTCTTTATAAACTTCCGGATTTTAAAGTCCTCTAGAATGTAATCCGCATAGTTTTTCCCAGCATACCAGCGGGAGTCCCATGTCTTTACGATACCGAGTCTTAACCCAACAGGGTTTACTTTCTGGCCCAAGCGTTTACCTCCTTATCTACGCCATTTCCTCTAAAATTACAGTGATGTGACTGGTCCGCTTGAATATTTGCGTCCCCCTGCCGCGTGCCCTGGCGTGAAAGCGCTTCAACATGGGCCCCTGGTCGGCGATTACGTTTTTAATTATCAACGCGTCAACATCAATCCCCAAATTCTCATCCGCATTCGCCACCGCTGAACGGATTACCTTTGCAACAATCCCTGCGGTCTTTTGCGGCATAAATTTGAGAGTACTCAGTCCGCGTTCAACCGGCTGCCCTTTGACGGCATCAACGATTGATCGTACTTTCTGCGGCGAAGTACGCACATATCTTAATACAGCTTTGACCTCCATTACGACATACCCTTTTCCCAGAATGGACTACTTTTTCAATTTAGATTTCTTATCACCGGCGTGACCGTAGAATGTACGCGTAGGCGAAAATTCACCCAGCTTGTGCCCCACCATGTTTTCCGTCACGAACACCGGGATAAATTTTTTCCCGTTGTGAACCGCCAGCGTGGTGCCAACCATCTCAGGGATGATTGTCGAACGCCGGGACCACGTTTTGATCACCTTGTTACTGCGGGTCTCCTGGGCCACCAACACCTTGTTCATGAGTTTGGCATCAATGTATGGACCTTTTTTTAACGACCGTGGCATAAGCCTCTCCTACACTTGCAGACAACCTGACATTCAGGTCAGGCTTGCACGCTTTTATTTTTTCGTACGCCTTTTGACAATATATCGATCGGTCCGTTTGTTTTTACGTGTCCGATAACCCTTCGTCGGAATACCCCACGGCGTGCACGGATGGCGCCCGCCGGAGGAGCGACCTTCGCCGCCGCCCATGGGATGGTCCACCGGGTTCATGGCCACGCCCCGGACCTTGGGTCGACTACCCAGCCAACGTTTACGGCCGGCTTTGCCCAAAGCGATGTTCTCGCTCACAACGTTCCCCACCTGGCCGATGGTGGCCTGGCAGGTCAACAAAACCATCCGAACTTCGCCCGAGGGCAATTTGATCTGGGCGTAACGATCTTCCTTGGCCATAAGCTGGGCAAAAGTTCCGGCGCTTCTGACGATCTGACCGCCTTTTCCCACCCGCAACTCGATATTATGGATCAACGTACCCAGTGGTATGTTCTTTATCGGCAGCGTGTTGCCGGGCTTGATGTCGGCTTCGGGCCCGGACATGACCTGATCGCCTACGGCGAGATTCACCGGCGCAAGAATGTATCGTTTTTCACCATCCGCATAATAGAGAAGCGCGATTCTTGCGCTTCGGTTGGGATCGTATTCGATGGATGCGACCTTTGCGGGAATGCCGATCTTGTCTCGTTTGAAATCGATGACGCGATAGTGGCGTTTGTGCCCACCGCCGCGATGCCTGCACGTAATCCGGCCGTTGGTATTTCGACCACCCTGTTTCTTGAGAACCCGAAGCAGACTCTTTTCAGGCTCTTTCCGGGTGATCTCCTCGAAGGTAGAATATTCCTGGAACCTACGACCGGGAGATGTCGGTTTTATCCTCTTAACTGCCATTACAACTCCTAAATGTTAAACGCCTTCAAAAAAGTCAATCCGTTCTCCGGGCATCAGTGTGACTACCGCCTTTTTCCAGTCTTTTCGCTTCCCGACAATCCGGCCTCTCTGCTTGACCTTGCCTTTGACGTGCATGGTCCGAACACCGGCGACGCGGACGCTGAAAATCTTTTCGATAGCCTTTTTGATCTCCACACGGTTTGCTCTGGGGTTCACCTCGAACGAAAATTGATTGTTGAGTTCTTTTTGATTCGTCGTCTTTTCCGTCACCAGAGGGCGTATAATCTGATTGTAATAGTTGTTCATGCGGAGAGCCTCCCTTCAATCGCTTTTACGGCGGGCTCAAGCAGGATAATATCCCTATATTTCAAGATATCATAGACATTGAGCCCTTCGACCTTGATCACCTTGACATTGGGAAGGTTCCGGGAGGAAAGAACGAGTTTTTCATCCGCCGCATCGGTCACCAGCAAGACATTGCTCTTGTTCAGTGCGCGGATCACCTCGGCAAACGCCTTGGTCTTGATTCGATCCAGCTCCAGTTGATCCACCACCGTCAGTTCATTTTCCTGAAGTTTGCTGGAAAGCGCCATCTTCAGCGCCATGCGCCTGACCTTCTTGGGGACCTTGTAGGCATAAGATTTGGGTGAAGGGCCAAAGACGACACCGCCGCCTCTCAACAACGGCGATTTGATGTTTCCCCGTCGCGCCCGACCGGTTCCCTTCTGGCGAAAAAGTTTTTTGGTGCTTCCGGCGACATCTCCGCGGCGCTTGACCGATGCGCTCCCCGACCGCCGGGAGGCCAACTGCATGGTGACCACCTCATGGAGAACGCCGGGCTTCACGGGAACGCTGAATATCTCATCTGAAAGCTCTACCTGAGAAACCTTTTCACCCTTGCTGTTCAGAACATCTACAACTGCCATAACGAACCTCGCCGACCCCTTACTTGACCGCTCCCTCGTTGAGGATCGGCCTTCGCGGGGCCTCACGCGATATTATTTCGCGAATTTAGTTTTTCTCACCATAACAAGCCCGGACTTCGATCCGGGAACCGCGCCCTTAAGCAGTACCAGATTGTCATCCATCCGAATATCGACAATCTCAAGGTTTCTGACGGTCTGTTTCTCGTTTCCGTAGGCCCCGGGCATCCGCTTTCCCTTGGTCACACGGGCCGGCCACGCGCTGCATCCGATGGAGCCCGGGATGCGGTGACTATGACTTCCGTGGGTTTTTTTGCCCCCGGAAAATCCGTGACGACGCATAACGCCGGAAAATCCTCGCCCCTTGGTCTTTCCGATGACGTCCACCTTCTCACCGACATGGAAGATATCCGCCGTGATAACCTGACCGGGGGTGAACTCCTCAGGATTGTCTACCGGCACCTCACGCAGGGCTGCCGTAGACGTGAGATTGCTTTTTTTCAAATGTCCCTTGACCGGCTTTGTAACGCGTTTTTCTTTTCGCTCTCCAAACGAAAGCTGAAGCGATTCGTAGCCGTCCGTCGACTTGGTTTTCACTTGGGCAACCGTGCAGGGGCCGACCTGCACAACCGTTACCGGGATCTGCTTGCCTTCCGGCGAATAGACGGTACTCATGCCCAATTTCTTTCCAATCAATCCTTTACACATCGCTCTATCTCTCCTGTCGTCCTGCTACAGCTTGATCTCCACATCCACTCCCGGAGAAAGATCGAGCTTCATAAGGGCGTCGACCGTCTGTTGGGTAGGATCAAGGATATCCAGCAGTCGTTTGTGGGTTCTCATCTCAAACTGCTCACGAGATTTTTTATCGATGTGAGGGGATCTGAGCACGCAATACTTGTTGATTGTGGTCGGCAACGGAATCGGCCCGACGACCTTGGCACCTGTTTTGTTGGCGGTATCGACGATATCCGCCGATGACTGGTCCAGCAGCTTGTGGTCGTAGGCTTTCAGCCGTATCCTGATCTTCGTATTCATTATCATAGCTTCAATCGTCCTAATTATTCGATAATTTCGCTCACGACACCGGCACCGACGGTACGGCCGCCTTCACGGACGGCAAACCGAAGTTCCTTCTCCATGGCGATCGGCGTAATCAACTCGCCGGTGATCTTCACATTGTCTCCCG